>CAZEHW010000146.1:0-8848 GCA_964511865.1 uncultured Hyphomicrobiales bacterium
ATTACCTTTAGATTTGAAAGCCTGGAGTCTCCAATAGAATGAAGTCTCTTCATTTCTTCATGAAATAGGATTTTTTCCAGAATCAACTTATTCCCACTAAGCAATTTCACAATGAGTGTCCATTGAATATTATTTTTTATAAGATAATCATTCAATTTGTGAATATTTTGAATAATCTTATTAGTATTTATAACTAATTCAGCAATATGTTATTTACTGTCTTTTATAAAACGCATTTCGGCATATTTGTTTGTATATCCAATTCTCTCATATAATCTTTTAGCAGGATTGTCATATTCGACATGAAGTTTGACATTGCCGTCCACCCAGTCATGAGCCTTCTCTATTATTTGTCTTCCAATACCTTTGCCGCGTGTGCTTTCATGTACGGCAACATAAACTAATACGTTTTCAGGTATGTAACCACCCATTCCTGTTTTATTCATTACTAAAGCACCAATTAATTTTTCATCATTTAATGCGACAACTGAGAAGCCGCCCTTTCCTTCTTCTTTCGAAAATGAGTAATCAATACATTTGTTGATATCTTCTTTGGAGTCTCCAAATCTATCCAGATGATTATATAAAAATTCGACAAATAATGAACGGTCAAGTTTGTATTTTTTAAATTCTTCATCAGAGTTTATTTTAAAAATCTCAAGCATAAATTTTCCTAATTAATTTTACAAAATATTTTTTAAATCAAATAAAAATGTTTGATTTATAATTGTGTTTTTCAAATAGCATTTTTTATTGTCACTTATATTTAAACGATTTTCAATAGGTATCATTGCAAATCACTAATACTTTTTTTCAAAATTATTTATTGTAATAAAATTGTAGTTTTAAAAAAACATATTTTAAGTGAATAGAGAGATATATAAAATTATTATTCTATATGTTTTCTTCCTTTATAGTAGGCTCTGAAAATCACCGATGCAACACCAAAAAAAGTTGAAAGGAAAAATGCTAAAACCAACATTATAAGTTTGCTCGGAGATGCTTTTTTGTACGGAGGAAATGCTTCGTCGAGTACCTGAACCGTGGGCAGGTCGCTTTCTTCTTCAATTGCTTCCTGATATTTTTGGGTTTCGAGATACATTATAAGTTGAGTTAATATTTTCTGATCTCTGATTAATGTAGTGTAATGCCTGACAAGATTAGGAACATCACTCAAGGGAATTGAAAACTTATCGGTAGGAACCAGACCCCCGTCCTGAGTTTTTGCATATTGTTTTTTCAAATCATCAACTTGTCTTTGATAAGATTTTACGATTGGAGCTGTAAGCTCATATTGTTGTTGAATAATCCCTAATTCGACTTCTGCTTTCGAAAGTAAAGTGCCTACCCCAACTATATTTTCAAGTATTGCTTTTGTTTGGTCGTCAATGGCAACTAACTTATTTGCTTTTTGAAATTTTTCAAGTTCTGCATCAACAGAATCAAGTCTTGCCTTATTATCTTGCAATACTTTTGAGATAAAGTTCTTTTTCTTTTTGGCTTTCAGATTACTTTTTTCTCTGTTTACTCTATCCAATCCTTCTACAGCAGTATTCGATATTTTAGAAGCAAGTTCAGCCGCAAAAGCTTTATCTTTTGATGACGGGAAATATGGTGTTGAGATTTTTGCTGAAACAAACATCAAGCCACTACGGTTAGATTCTGATTCAATCAAACTGCTAACCATATCGTAAAGAATATCATCATTCTCTTCTTTGAAAGCTTTAATTTTTCTAAGTTCACATTTATCTACAATATATTTTGCTACTGACCTGCTTTTCAGCATTTCTATATAAAGTTCAATCTTAATACCTTTAGAAATACCACCAAGAGAAATACCCCCGGAAATACTTTGCAGGAATCCGGAAAGGTTACTTGAGCCACCATCTTCTTCAGGTGGTAAAATTGAAGCAGTTGCCAAATACTGATGAGGAACTATGAATGAATAAATTCCAGTAAGGATTACTGATAATCCAATAAAAAGTATTAAAAATCTTTTGTGCATTTTGCACAAAGTTAGAATACTGCTTAATGTCAAAGTTTCTTTTTCTAACATATTAATTTTCAAATTATTCATCATTTATTAAAATTTTATTATTCTATCAGGGATTATTTGATAAATATGGACAATACTGCTGCCAACATTCCTAACATCGTTACAACCTGAGTTGTCCATAACCACCAATCAATTTTAGTTTCATACTCAGGAGGAACCAAAATATTATCCCCGGGTTCAAGAACATAATTCATATCTTCGGCAAGAAACTGTTCACCTTTTTTCTTAACGACCAAAGTCTCATTCTCTTCAGCTCTGAATCCAAAGCCACCTGCAAGTTGAATATAATCCAAATATGTAAATCCCGGTTTAAATACAACAAGTCCGGGATTGTTAACACGACCCTGAACATTGATAAATATTTTCTTTGAAGGAACATAAATTGAGTCTTCATCAATAACTACTATATTATCTTCAGAATTTGGATTATTCCAAATTTTTTGAAAATCAATTGCCATCACACCTTTTTGTTCATTCCTTCTTGCCTGAAAATACCTTCTTTCATTTTCCGACATTTCAGAATAAGGAATACTGCCGAGACGAACCATTTCCTGGTCAACTTTTTCAAGTTCTTTTTGTCTTGTGAGAATTGCACCATCTAAGGATGCTTCATCTGTAGGTCCACCGGCTCTTTTTATAATATCAAAGACTTTGGAATCATCCCTATTAATGGCATACCTTCCCGGAAAGTTAACTTCACCTTCAATAACAATCATGCGTTTTGCCTGCCAATTAACTTTAGGTCTGATGAAAACGCGGTCACCGTTGTAAAGAGGAATATCACCCTGAAGATTATCCGAAATATAGAAATCTTTTTCCCAAGAGCTAATATCAACATTAAATCTTTGAGTTTGACCATTATTACTTTCAAATCGGGCTATTTCAACAGATGATAAGTCTGCTGATTTTAGAAAGCCATGTGCAAATTTAATCAGAGAGGACAGAGAATCACCATTGACATATTCAAAAATCCCCTCTAGCAACACGGTACCCCAAATTTGAATTGTATGTTCATCATTGCTTGGAGGGACTATTATTTGATCTCCTCCTAAAACTGTTGGATTTGCATCCTTGTCCCCAATATTAAATTTTAACAAATCAACAGGTATCATTTCAGTTCCGTCGTTTCTTAATAAGATAATATTTCTTACAGATGCGTCATATTTCAGACCTCCTGCACGTTCTAATATCTCAGACACCCTGTCAGCGGCGGTTGCAGGTACTATTGCAGGTTTTCTGACTGAACCGCTAACAATAACTTTAAATTCACGAAGCTTTTGTAAAGAAATGTAAACTTCATAAGATTTTAAAACTTTATCAACGCATTTTTGAATTATATCTTCTGTCTCAACTAAATTTTTTCCTTTAACATCAACGATTCCAATACCGGGAATAAGAATTTTTCCATCAGGAGAAACTGTTACCTTATGTTCTAATGTTTTTGAAGATACAATAGATACCATGAGTTCATCACCGGGACCCATTATATACTTTTCGGGTTCTATTTCTTTTTCTAACAAACCGGCAGTTTCATCCGCAATATCTTTAGCCGTTCGCATATGCAAAGTATCAACTTCCTTTTTTGTTGCACCAGTCAAATAGGAATTATCAATGAACCTGTCAATTTGAGATTTTACAGGTAACAAAGGAAACAAGAATAATACTGCTATCAACAATATCATTATCCGGTTATCATTTTTAAACTTAATCATAATTTTCCGGTAAAAATTTATAAAAATACAAAATTATCAAAAATTTTAGTTCTATCAGTCATTTAAACTGATATTTAAAGTCAAGCCGGATAATTAACCGACTTTCTTTTTTTAGTAGGTAAAAGATGTATCTATATTTAAATGTTATTGTAAAACAATATAATTATACAAATTTATGACTGTTTTATTTAATCTCAAAATTTTTTTTTAAGAATAATTGATTTTAAATTGTATATCTTTAAATATTACATTGGAAATAATGATTGAAGAATTAACAATTTGTGCTATTGAAGCTGCGATAAAATCAGGTGAAATCCTAAAAAGTGGCTTTGGAACTTCATTTGAGATTTCCTCAAAAGAAGGCAAAAATAATTTGGTTACAGAATACGATAAATTATCAGAAAAAAAAATAATTGAACATATTCATTCAATTTTTCCTGACCATGTCTTTTTAGCAGAAGAAAGCGGAAAAACCGGAAATTTCTCGAAAAATGTTGTCCGATGGATAATTGACCCTTTGGATGGAACAGTTAATTTTGCTCACGGTCTTCCAATATTCAGCATAAGTATTGCCGCCGAGCTTAATGGGGAATTATTATCAGGAGTGGTATATCATCCTCTCCTTAATGAGCTTTTTGTTGCAAAAAAGGGAGGAGGAGCATTTTTGAATAATAAACCAATTAGTGTGTCAGATAACGACAATATTGATACAGCGTTTTTAGTCACAGGATTCCCATACAATGTAAATCAAAATCCATGCGGATGTATTGACCATTTTGTCAGTATTATTAAGCAGGGGATACCTGTCCGGCGGCTTGGCTCTGCTGCATTGGATCTGGCATATGTTGCGGCAGGCAGGTTTGATGGTTTTTGGGAAATTAACTTACATCCCTGGGATGTTGCCGCAGGAGTGTTGCTTATCCAAGAAGCAGGAGGAAGGATAAGTAAATATAGTGGTTTGCCATATTCATTATCTGATGAATCAATTGTAGCAAGTAATGGGATAATCCACCCTCAATTAATAAATGTACTTTCGAATTGTCACTGTTAAAAAATAGAAAACAAATGAATATAAAAATAACATATATGTCGGGAGCAGGGAATACCTTTTCGGTTATTGATAACCGGAAGTATTGTATGCATAATGATTTTTATAAAGTGACTGCGCCAATGCTGTGTGGTGTAAATAAGGATGAATCCGTTAAAACAGAAGGATTGCTAATTTTGAATGAGTCGAATGAAAGATTTTCATTTGAGGTTAATTTTTTCAACCCTGATGGCTCTTTTTCAATGATGTGCGGTAATGGAGGAAGGTGTGCTTTGAGATTTGCTGTCGAAAATAATTTTGTATCAAAACCGGAAGATGATTTTCAAATATCATTCAAAATGGCAGGAAGTATTTACTCCGGCAAAATTATCGGAGAAAATGTCCGCTTGTTTTTACCTGCTCATGTCGAAATCCGAGAAAAAGTATCTTTGAAATTGCATGAAATGAGCATTGAGGGTACGTTTGTGAATGTAAATTCAGACCATTTTGTTGTCAATTTTAATGATATTGAAAAACTCAAAGAAAAGGGTTTTGAGGACTTTTGCATAGATACATTCGCACCTCCTATTAGATTTTATGAGGACTTCAAGCCAAGAGGTGTTAATGTGAATATTTATGCGATTCGTTCAAGAAAAGAACTATGGCTCAGAACCTATGAAAGAGGTGTAGAAGCTGAAACAGGTGCTTGCGGTACAGGTGCTTTATCAACGATGTTGACAGCATTATCAAAAAACGAAATTGATTTGCCTGTTACAATTATTCCTCCAAGTAAAAGTCCATTAATAGTTGATATTCAAGGTGAATTTCCTGACAAAATCGAATATTTGATATTAGAAGGGAATGCTGAAATAAAAATGCAATCTGAAATTGAAATTGAAGACAGCAGACAGCAGACGGCAGACGGCAGACAGTATTAAATTAGTATAAAAATTTAGGTTCAATGTTTAAATAATTTGAAAGTAAAAAACAGAGTGAGGGCAACATGAATATTATTGAATCAGTTAGAGCAATACATGATGAAATTATTTTGCACAGGAGACATTTGCATACCAATCCTGAATTATCATTCAAAGAATACGAAACATCAAAATATATTCAAAATGTATTGAATGATTTAGGTATTGAAAACAAAGTAATTGGCGGAACCGGCGTTGTCGGATTGATTGGAATGGGTGAGAGGTGTATTGCTTTAAGAGCTGATATAGATGCTTTACCAATTCAGGAAGAAACAGGTCTATCATTTTGTTCAAAGAATAATGGTGTTATGCATGCCTGTGGTCATGATATGCATACAGCAATGTTACTTGGTACGGCAAAGATATTGAAAGAAAATGAAGCTCAACTAAATGGTATTGTTAAATTAATTTTCCAGCCCGGAGAAGAAAAAACTCCCGGAGGTGCATCAATATTAATAAAGGAAGGCATCTTTGAAAATCCAAGACCTGTAGCTGTTTTCGGACAGCACATTTATCCTGATGCACCTGTAGGAACAATATCAGTAGCTCCCGGATATATTATGGCAGCACCTGACGAACTTTACTTGACAATTCGAGGAAAAGGAGGACATGCCGCACAGCCGCATCTGAACAATGATGTTATAATTTCAGCATCACAACTCGTGATATATTTACAAAGCTTAATAACAAAGTTCAAAAATCCTGTATCTCCGGGTCTTTTGTCTGTAACGGCAATTCACGGTGGTTCAGCTCCCAATGTATTCCCGGATGAAGCAAAACTCATGGGAACACTAAGGTCTTTCGACAGTAATTGGCGGGAGCAAATGCACAAACTCATTGTTGCAAAATCAAAAGAAGTTTGCAGACTTTATGGTACTGAGTGTGAAGCACGAATTGAAACTGGCTATCCTGCAGTCTATAATAATGAGAGGACAACGGCTTTCATCCAATCAACTGCTAAAGATATTTTTGGAGAAAAAGCAGTTTTGGAATTTGAACCGAAAATGTGGGGTGAAGACTTCGGTTTTTATGCACAAGAAATTCCTTCTACTTTTTGGTTCTTAGGAGTTCGTTCAGGAAACATGTCTGAAATGCCCGGTTTGCACAACAGCAAAATGTCTCCTGACGAAGAAGCATTGGTTTATGGTACTGCTTTGTTTGTTGAAGCGGCGATGAAATATACGCAATAAAATTCATTTTTATTTAACTAAATTTTATTGTAATTTAGTGTATTATTATTTTATTGGTAGAAGGTATGAAATATTTCATCATTCTAATTCTGACAGTTTTTCCTACTATACATCTATATGGAGAGGAAATTAAATTTTTGGATATACCTTTTTATAAAGGATATTATAGAGATGCTGAACTTAAAAATGATACTCTTATTTGTCTGACAGACTACGGTGTAATATTATGGGATGTTTCAGATAAGGAACTTCCAAAAATTATTTCTCAATTTCCATTACCCGGATACTATTATGATGGCAGTATAAAATATGCCAATAATTATCTAATCATCCTCAGAAATGAATTATATGTTTTTGATATTAGTGATATATTTCATCCAAAACAAATTTATTTAGATAGCTTAAATTCTAGAGTATGGAACATCGAAATAAAAGATAAATATTTATATTTGTCGCAAAGTAATGAAAAAGGATTACTGGTTTATGATTTGTCGACGCCAAATAAACCTAAATATATTTCTGGTATTGACTTACCTTTTGTGCGTGAATTTATAATGTCCGATGATTACTTATACGTTACATTTGAATCCGGGATATTAAAATTGATCAATACAGATGGGCATTTAAATATTTCCGATAGTATCTTCGTTCAAATGGATTATGAAGATAGTGATAATAGATATATGCAATTTGAAAACTTTTTTGCGAATGACAGTCTACTCTTTGTATTATACAATGTAATGGAAAATGCACATGATGCTGGTTATAGATTATGCAATATTTATAATATATTACCTCCTCATGAACCAAAATTTATTGACAGTATGAAATTTTCACAATTTGAATATTTTGAATATATCAACGATTCAACTTTATTTATCAGTAACAATGATTCTTTAATTTATTTATTTTCCATAACAGGTACTACTATTCAATTGGTAGACTCGATTAAAACTAATTGGTATTCAAGTAATAGCATCGTCTTAAATGGTGAGAATCTCATTATTATGAATGCGAATAGGGGCTTTTCGATTTTTAATCGTAGTACAGGTAGATATAAATTATTTAAATCAAATACCGTTGGCTGTTGGATTAATAAATTACTTGCTGACTCAAAAGGAAGATTGTATGCTATTGCATACGATTCAGTATATGTTTTAAATCCTTCTCTTGAAAACTCAAGGACTCAAGCAGAATTCACCTTTCCATTAACAACTTCAGATTCTACATATATAAGAATCCAAGATTCAATAATCATTAAATTTTATGTAAATGGGAGTAAATCAAGGTACATAAGTCTAAGTACAATTGTTAATTTTGAGAAGATTGATTCCTTAACCTCATTTAAAAACATCAACGTACCCGAAAATGGATTTCGAATTTTTGATAATTTACTTTTTTATAATAGTCAGGGTGTTTGGGATATAACTAATATTCGCCAACCAGTTAAAGTAAACGATGATATGGATTTGGCATTTGATTATAAATATAGTAATATTCTTTTTGATTACATAGATCGGCCAAACTACAAAGTGAATTTGTATACTTTTGAACCGAAACCTGTTTTTTTAAAAAGTATTTCTTTAACAAGCCCGGTTTCAGATGATTTTGGGTTTAATATTATTTGGGATTATGAAACTCCGGATGGTAACTGCTATGATATTGGTCCGGAAAGTGTTTTTAAACTAGAGCTAAAAGATACTTCAAATATTAATTTTACTCCAAGATATGATATTAATGTAGGATACAGTTCTAAGATTGAACAAACCATTGTCCACAAAGACCTGCTATTCTTAGTTCAGGG
Organism: uncultured Hyphomicrobiales bacterium; assembly: GCA_964511865.1. Lineage (GTDB taxonomy): Bacteria > Bacteroidota > Ignavibacteria > Kapaibacteriales > UBA2268 > ChocPot-Mid. The sequence goes on from CAZEHW010000146.1 coordinate 8,767, forward strand.
ATATAATATCAAGGTCATAGATATGTGCGATCAGTATCATCACCGGATTGTTTAATGGTTATTCTATAGGAGAAAAATGGAT
>CAZEHW010000147.1:0-8781 GCA_964511865.1 uncultured Hyphomicrobiales bacterium
CCCGGTATCGGAGAAATCTGATGGTTTTCGGGATTATAGCTATACCATGCTATTTTCGAACTTGAGTTATATCCGCTAACCGGTGCTTCCATTAATGAACTGAAATCCGTTTGCTCCATAACAAGAACTTTGCACTTCTCATTTGTTTTGATAGTCGTTTGAGAAAATGCAATATCCCAGTTGTCCTCATTTGCATTAGCCGCTGTAATAGTATCACCTGTTGCAAAACTGAAATATGTGAATGTTGCAGGGTCTGTCGGTTGTGCCGATACGTCAGCCGGTAAATCATAAACCGTTTTAGTTTGAACCTCTCCCTGTTTGTTGTCCGGCTCTACAACGTCTTCATTGCATGCTGATAATATTATTCCTAATCCGAATAAAACAACCATCAACAGGCGGCTTATATCTAATATTTGCTTTTTCATAAATAATTCCTTTCTAAATTTATTTTGTACTAAAATTGTATATAAGATTAACAAAAAATGTTCTGCCCGGTGTTAAGAGCAGTTCCTTTTCTTTCATATTAAAAATATTGTTCATTGCGAGCTGTAATTGGAATGCTTCGAACAAGTCCTTAGACAAAGTCAGATTCCAAAGCTGATAGGCATCTATATACTCGCTGTCATCATCCAAAATATTATTTCCGTTTTTATCTGTATAACCGAAACTGCTTCTTAAACTTCCACGTAGGAATGCAGTAAATCCCAAATCTGAGTTATCATATTTGAATTTGATTGTTAAATTATGTTTTGAACGATTGAACAATCCTCCGTATTCCACTTCCTGAACAGGTCTGAAAACTCCGGTAGAACCCATCTTCCAAATCTCTTCATTTCGTATTTGCTCTAAAATATCCCTGTCCGCAGTCTCAAGATATTGATAACCAATACTAAAATCAACATTCTCCATACTTTGCTGTCTGCTGTCTGCCGTCTGCTGTCTGCCAAATATTAACTTATAACTTAGATTCGCTTCAATCCCCTGAGTATAAACACTGTTTAAGTTGAAATAACTAAAATATCTGTGCTTAGTTTCCTCGTTTTCAGCAACCACCTGCCATTCAATCATATCTGAAACTTCATTGCGGAAAACATTGAAATTCATTGACAGGGACTCGAAGAAATCATATGATGCACCAATATTAAATGATAATGAATGTTCAGGTTTCAATTCTTTTATTGTGCCGGGGTCAATAATGAAATTTGTTATCAGACCGGCATCCTCTAAAGTTTTCAATTTATCTGCTATTCCGGTAACTCCAAAAACGCTGTAACCTTCAGTAGGGTTAGTCCAGTTCAGGTATAAGTTTTCAGGAGAAGGTGCTTTAAAACCGCTCCCGACGCTTGCTTTAAGAGAAAGCTTCGGAATTATCTCATAAGATACTGCTACCTTCGGATTCAAGCTGGATGAATAATTACTATGGCTGTCAAACCTCAAACTGCTGATTAGATTTAATTTATCTGTTATAATCCAATCATGCTGTGCAAATCCAAAGAATGCCTTGGAGTTAGTACTGCTATCCAGTATTATATCAGATTCCACTCCTTCAAAATTTGCACCTGTACCAAATGTCAGCATTTGACTGGAAGCAAAGGTCAGGTCCCATTGAAATTCAATTTTAGCTAAATCCTGATTGTAATAACTGTAATGAAAAACTTCATTAGTCCCTTGGTTCAAGAATGTTGTTTCAGCGTCATAACTTGTATAGTAGAGAATTGATTTTACAGAAGCTTTTTTCGAATATCTGTGCTTCAATGTCAACGAAAAATTTCTGTCAAACAAATTTGCTTCCTCATCTTTAATTATATTTGAGCTTTCTGCAAACTGGTTTTTTGTCATATCTTTATTAAATCTACCCCTGAGTATCGCCTGTGTGGATTTATTAAAATTGTAGTAGATGTCCCCGGAGACAGTATAATTCAAATAATCAGGAACAGTTTTTCGTACTGATTCTTCATTTACTTTGTAACCGTCACTTCTCAAAACATCAGCAAATAAGTTTATTCCGATTTTATCATTATCAGAAGAATATTTTACATCTGTTGAAAGGTCAACAGTATTATAACTGCCATACCTTGCAGAAGTTCTCAAATCAAAATTATTCGGTGATTCGGTTGTTATTAGATTAATAACTCCAGCTAATGCACTACTCCCATAAAGAGAAGACGAAGGTCCTTTTACTATTTCGACTCTGCTCACATTTCCAATTGCAAGGCGGTCAATGTTTATCTGTCCGCCGGACATGGTGCCGATTATCGGCTCTCCGTTTAGCAAGATTAATGCATATGATTCATCCAGACCTTGTATCTGTACACCCTTGCCAAGAAACTCCACGACATTTAATCCGTTTATTTCTCCTAAAATCTCATCTAATCTTACATAACCTGTTTTATTGATTTCTTCTTTTGGAACTACTTGTGTTGGAATTGGATTATTCTCGATTTCCTTTATTGTTCTGGTTCCTGTAACAACAACTTCATCAGTCATGACGTTATTAATATCCAAAGTAAACAAGAGGTCTTTCTGTAAATCTTTTGTGACATTTATTAAAGTATCTTTTACTTGAAATCCGATTAAATTAAACCGTAGTTCGTAGTATCCTTCGGGTATTTTCTCGAATTTGAAAATTCCTGATTTGTCTGTTTTAGTTTGTAGCTTTAAAGAATTAATCTTTACAGTAACTGCCGGAAGTTCAAGACCAAACGGGTCAACAACTTTTCCTTCAATCTGAAGTTCATTGGATTGTACAAAAGTTATCTCAAAGAATAAAAAGAAACAAATCAAAAATAATTTGATTCTGCCGGTTTGTTTATTTCTTTCTTTCCTTATCTTATCATTTGTAATCCATTTTTTATTTATATATAGTAAATCTATATTATTATACACTTATTCATAACCTTTTAAAAAAACTACTTTAATTTAATTTCTTTTTTTTGATGTAACACTCTTTTAAAAAATTGGAAACGCAAAAATATCAAAACAATTTTAATTAAAAAATATAAAAAGATTATATAGTCTGATTAATTGAATAATTTGATTTGATAAGTCTTTCTAAATAATATATTTTATACATATAAAAAATAATTTACATTTAACATATTTTTTACAGAATACAAACGCATAGATGTATATTTTTAAAATTTTTTATTTTTTCTAATGCTGTCATAAATTTTTATACAATTTACAAAAAATCTCAAAGATAATTCGTAATTCATAATTCGTAATTCATAATTCGTAATTAGTAATTAGTAATTAGTAATTGTTTTAAACCCACTCCCTCGTCAATTCATCTATCTTTTTCATGGTCTTGATTGTAAAATCAAGCACATTAACAACTTTGATGAAATGCTGAATGTCATCGCAGGATAGCGTTATTTCATGCTTTTTCCGTTCCTTGAGCCATTTGTCCAATACCTGATAACCGCCAATGTGAAAATTCCAAATTTCAGGAGGCACAGATTCAAAGTAACGGTTTTCGTTAATATATACCCTAAATGTCTTTTCCCCTCTTGAGAGGGGCAGGGGTGTGTCCCCTCTTGAGAGGGGCAGGGGTGTGTTCCCTCTTGAGAGGGGCAGGGGTGTGTACTCCACTTTTTCAACTTTGAAATTATTCCCCTCGCCAATGCATCTACATTCGATATTTTTAGGAACTGTATCCTTTAACAAATGAGCATCTATCAAAGCAGTTCCAAGTTCCGAAAGCTTTTGGAACATTTCTTCATCATCAGTAAAAGGTACTCTCGGAAAATCAATTTTCAAAAATTCTATGTATTTCTCCCTGTAAGTCGGGCTGTGAAGAACTGCATAAATATATCCTAAAATCTGCTCCGGTGCATAATACTTTTTGTATTTGGATTTAATATATTCACGAAATTCTGTTGTGAAGTTGTCCTTTTTCCCTTGTTCTTGGAATAAAAAGTTGTTTCCGCTCAGTTCAGAATCACTACTTTCTGAATATAAATATAATGGAAATACATATTGCCCTCTCGCACTTGTTAAATAATTAATATCTGAGACAAAATCACTTAAAAAAATATGACAAAATTCATCACCGTAAAATTGTCTCATACAATTTAATGCAATATTTGGACTTAATAAATTTGTCATTATTTCTCTCACATCACGAGCTATTATTATACCTTCGTAATAAATATACCGGAAATCGAAAGGTCTATATAAATATCTTATTATTTTATGATTATGTAGTCCTTCAGAAGATAATTTTTTCCTTGCCTGACCCATATTCCATTCATAAGTTGATGAAATTCCATATTTTTTATTTATATCTTCATCAGAGATATTTTTATTTAAAAAGTCTTTTATTCTTTTTATCAAATTTGATTTTTCAAAATCTATTATAAAGCTATCTCGTTTAGTTATAACTCCCATTTTGTTCTTTGAAAAAATTTCTTGTAATTTCAACCCATAATCATAATTCAATTTATGGGTAAAATTTTTATTTGAGAAAAAGCAATTTTCATCTTCAGGATTTAATTCAATCCAATCTATTGAAACTATGTCGTTATTCCACAAATAATCGTATTTTGATTTACGGATGCCGAATAGGTCTCGATAATAGATTTTAGAGATATTTTTTTCCGTTTTCATTTATTAAATAGATGTTATTTCTTAAAAATTTATTCTTCCCTTTCTAAAAACTCAATAGCATTGTTTTGAAATTCATCATAAGAAGGATATTCCTTGTCAGCAGCAGACATTAGTCTCTTAAAATCTTTTTTGGATAAATTCTCATAATTATCAAATACAATTAAACTCCTGAATTTCAGTTTTTCAGCAATAAATTTTTGGCATGCGATTGTAGCCAATCTTGCCCTATCATTACTATTGACACCGAACAAATAAATAGGTCTCTCTCTACCATTGAAGCAATAATCAACTTCGTATTCATCATGCTCAGGCAATGGGAAAAATGATTTTTGTGGTTTAAAATTTACTAATTTTGTTTCAACGAACTCTTCTAACATTTCAAAAAACAGACTATGAATTATTTCCCGTCTATACAATTTCATGTTTACAATTTTAGTTATTGCTTGAACAAATTGCATTAAGGAAGGATATATCATATCGAGTTTTGTTTCGATATAAAGGTTCTCCTGGTCATTTTTAATTCCTGATTCTGATAAAATTTTATTGAATATCTTTTCCTTATTCGTAGTATCAATATCAAAAGTATAAGACAATCTCATCAAAGTTAAACCATAGTCGCAAATCCTAATATTATCATTATCTAAATCAGGTACAAGATATAAATCCATCATATCCCCATCGGAATGATAGAGGGGAGCAAACAATTGAAAAATACCTTTGCGTTTTTCCTTTAATTCAATAAAATTATTGAATTGTTTTGATAATGTTTCTTTTATTATTATATCCATGATATTTAAACTCCATCAAAAAGACTTACTTGACTACAATTTTCAAAGAATTTCTCAAATTCTTTTATATTTACAAACTTACAAAATGCACAAATGGCTTGTTCGTAAGAAGCATAATCTTTAGTAACAAATGATTTATCTGGTTCGCTTAATCCATTCTCGATAGCTTCAGCAGTTATTTTATGTATATGAAAATCTCGATGTATATCATAGGGAAGTAATCCTGTTAACGATTCACCATGATTCCCATTGAACCTTACTAATTGAAAACTTTCTCTTTCAAATGGTTTATATATTAAACCAATTGAAAAATTCTCCCTAAAGTCCCTATGAATTCTTATAAATACACTGTAAAATCTTTTCGCATCAATGCTTTTTAGCTCGAATCCATTACGAAAATAATGTCCTAATTCTTTTAGAGATTTTTTAGGAGGTTCAACAATAATCTTTTCTTCTTCGATTAGTTGTTTTAAATATTCTTCCGTAAAATTGACCTGTTCCATCTTAAATTACTTTAAATTTTAAATTTATATGTTATTAAAATAACATTATTTTTTATTCTTGACAAATAATGATATACAAACACCTTGCATTATATCAAATACATTTTCATCTTTTGTACCGTCAGGGCATGTTTCACCGATTCTTGAATTACCATGCAAATTTAAAATATAGATTTCATCAAAGTCTTTTAACAGTTCCTCTCTCATGCCTCTGTGAATCAGTCCGTCAAGAAACGAATTGTTTGTAATAATACCTATAACACCTTTTTCGACATTCTCCATTTTCCAATGAGCAAAACGTATGAATTTAATGTAGTCATCAGATAAGGGCTGAATATTTCTTTCCGACCGGACAGCTTCTTTGTATCGGTTCATTTTTTCTTCTGCAATAAAACCGGTTTTGTTGCTACTGCTGACTGAATAAGGAGGATTACCCAAAATAACTAATATATCCTGATTCTTTATCTTGTTTGCTTCTTTGCCTTCTTTAGATAAAGAGGGCATTGTAGGAAATGGCTGTGGTTCTTTATTTGAAAGTGTATTAGTCAGAAATATATTTAGCCGTTTACCTTCACTGATTTCGTAGCCCTGCTCTTTCAGGTATTCCGAAATTTTCAAATGAGCAACCACATAAGGAGCAACAAGCAATTCAAAACCGTAAAAGTTATTTAATAACTGCTCGATCAACAGCTTGTTGATTGCCTTTTTATCCCCGATTGACTTTGCCTGCTCAAGTGCCTGCTTGTAAACATTCAAAAGAAATGTACCCGTGCCACAAGCAAAATCAAGCACAGTAACATTTTTCCCGATAAAGCCGTCTTTGATGTCGAATGTGTCTTTCAAAATGCTCTCGACTGACCGCACAATAAATGAAACAACCGGTTCAGGGGTATAGTAAACTCCCCGAAGTTCCCTTTGCGATTTGTCATAATGCTTGAGGAAATCCTCATAGAAAAAGATAAACGGGTCGTTGAAGCCCTTTTCTGCATGACGGTAATCGGCAAACTCTTTTTGAATGGCAGTAAAATCCGTTACTTTCAAAATGGTAATAATTTCATCAATAGCCCAGACAATATCATTTGGGAAATCATCCAATTGCTTAAACAATTCCTTTATCAAAGGAAAAGTATTGGGCATCAACTTATAGGCAGTATCTTTATTGAGTTCCTTTTCCGGTTCATTGCAGTTCAAAGCCGAAAGAAAAAGCCCGTAAGTAAGTGTTTGTGCGTAAATATCGGCAAAATATTTTTTATCGAGCAATGGCAATAAGGACTGTTTAAATGCCTCATAAAGCCCGGTTAGTAAACTTTCGTCATTATTTTCTTTCTCAAGTTCAGCTTGGCTGTAATCTTTCAGCCATTTGGCTTTCTCGGCAAGTTTCAAAGCCAAATCCTTGGTCTTGTATATCGTTTCAGGTTCGGAATCAAAAAATAAATTTAATAGTTTAGACATTTCTATTATTCGAGTTTCCGGTATTTTGTGCTTTTTCTTTTCTAACTCAAAATCATTGCATATCCAACTGTCAAAAACAACTTCACCTTTTTTAATAAGCCAAAAATGAATATAATCTGTTAGAATTATATTTTCAGAAAGTTGACCGTACCTTTGCAATTGATCTGATTTCAAAATTTTCTTAAGGTCTTCACCGATTTTCTTTGTCTCAATTAGTCCAATTGTCAATTGCTCTTTGGTAGTAACCTTAAAATCCGGTCTTCCTTTGCCGTCTTGGTCCGTCGGTTCATGTTTTATATTGAGTTTTCTCTTCTTGTGATTTTCATCTGCGAAGTTTTGAAGCATGACTTGAAAATAAGTCCTAAAAGTATGCTCCGAACTTTCGGTGTCGGCAAGGTAATCATTTTGTATGCTATTAAAATATTCCTGAAACATATAACCAACTTATTAAAGAGTAAAATATTAATTCCTACAAATATATAAAATAATTTCAATCATTTGATAACTTTTTATTATTGTTATACTGTTTTTTAGAATTCACCCTAAAGTATATAATATTAGTTATTAAGAGTATGGTGAAAACCATTTCAAAATCATTTCGAAACTAATATAAAACTATTAGTTTTATATTAGTTTTATAATTGTTTTCTTGCATTTAGTTTTCGGCGATATATTTTCGCATTGAGTTTAAAATTATTTTTATGAATCAATGTGAAGGTGCTTAATGAACAACGAAATCACAACCACAGAAAATAAACCCTGGGAACAGCTCAAAGGCGAAAAATCCAGGCAATTTTTAGCTTTTTGCCGCTACCTCGAGCTTGGCAACAGGCGTAAATTCAGCAATATCGCATCCTATACCAATGTATCTCCGGGTTGTATTCACAATTGGGCTCAAAAATGGAATTGGGAAGAAAGAGCTTCGGCTTTCGACAGGCATTCTATAGAAATGAATAAAAAGGAAAAAAGGGAACAATACGAAAAAGTAAAAAATATTCACTCAAAAAGTATGAATAATATGTCGCTTCTTATCTACAAACTCATTGATTTAATCAATAAAAAAACCCGCTCTGAGCTTAACAAAATGTCGGATATGGAGCTTACGGATTTTTATAAAGCCCTTAAATTATTAACTAATATCCTGCCTTCCCTTTCGGATATCGCTTCTGCCAATTTGAGTCAGTCCAAACCTCTGTGGCAGGAAGAAGAAACTCCTTTGGATTTTATGACTATTTACGATAAACACCCCGAATTGGTTGACGATGTTAACGACTTACTTGGCAAAATAATCAATGCGGAAACTAATGATGCTCCTTTATTTAATCGAGTATAGAAAAATTATTAGGATAAAAAAAAATAAAAAAGATAAAAAACGATAAAAAAGATAAAAAACGATAAAAAAGATAAAAAACGATAAAAAAGATAAAAAA
>CAZEHW010000148.1:0-8662 GCA_964511865.1 uncultured Hyphomicrobiales bacterium
GTATGACAGGTGTATTCCTATCACTCGATTTATTCTTATTCTACATTTTCTGGGAAATAATTTTAATCCCAATGTATTTTATCATCGGTGTTTGGGGTGGCAAAAACAGAATATACGCCGCTGTGAAATTCTTTATCTTTACTGTGGTAGGTTCTCTGTTCATGCTTGTTGCGATAGTCTGGCTGGGACACTATGTCGGAACCGAGATTATAAAAAACACTCAGGGTTTTACAACAAACTTTATGATAATAAGGGATGTTTCTTTTAACATTCCATTCGATATTCAAAAATGGATGTTTATTGCTTTTGCTCTTTCTTTCTGTATTAAAGTACCTTTGTTCCCTCTTCATACTTGGCTGCCCGATGCACATACGGAAGCACCAACACCCGGCTCAGTCATATTAGCAGGTGTTTTGTTGAAGATGGGTACTTACGGTTTAATCAGGTTCAATCTTGAATTATTCCCTCAATCGGCATTTGCTTATGCATCACCGATAGCATGGTTAGCCGTCATTGGTATTATATACGGTGCTTTAGTCTCTTTGGTTCAAACAGATATTAAAAAGCTTGTTGCATACTCATCTGTAAGCCATCTCGGTTTTGTCGTGCTTGGAATTTTCTCAATGACTGTCGCAGGTATTCAGGGAGCCATAATTCAAATGATTAACCATGGCTTGACAACAGGAATGTTATTCCTTGTTGTAGGCATGATTTACGAGAGAAGGCACACAAGAGAAATATCAGAATTCGGAGGTATTGCACGTGTTATGCCGGCATTTACCGTTTTCTTTGGTATTGCACTGCTCGGCTCTGTTGGACTTCCCGGACTAAATGGATTTGTTGGTGAGTATTTGACATTGCTTGGTGCATTCACTTCACCTTTCCTCAATTCCTGGTCTTATACGATAATTGCCGCATCGGGTGTAATATTTGCCGCTTGCTATCTTTTGTGGATGTTCCAAAGGGTTATGTTCGGAACAAATGACAATCCGAAGAATCAAAACCTCAAAGATTTGAACAAAAAAGAATGGGCGACTTTGGTCCCGATTGTAATATTTATCGTTTGGATTGGTATTTATCCGAGCACCTTTTTAAATATATCGGAGAACTCAACAAGGGCTCTTGTCAATAAGTTGGAGCTAATCAAATTCGGCAAGGCAAGATATGAACTGCCAACCGAAATTGACAGAATAAGAATGCAAAAAGGACAAACTATTCAGAATACAAAGTAATTTTTTATAATTTATGTTTATGATATCAGGTGTGAAAAATGTTTAGTGAAATACAATTAGGTTCATCGTTAATTTTAATATCGTTTTTTGCGGTAACAATTGTCGTTGTTGATGCACTGTTTCAAAAAAACAAAAACGTAGGTTTTTTCTATGCCCTGTTCGGCTTGGTTTTGACCGGAGTTGCCTCTGCTGTCAATTTAGTGCAGGCACCTTCAATAGTTTTACCAATGAACACAGAAAACCTGATATCAAAGGGCATGATTGTTTTCGGTGGCTACTCCGCATTTTTTGATATTTTATTCTGTCTTGCTGCAATTCTTACAATGTTTGCCTCAAAAGATTATCTGAAAAGAGAGTATCATGAATACACCGAATTTTATTCACTTATCATTTTTTCCGTAACAGGTATGATGATGATTGGGCATGCAAATAATATGCTCATGTTATTCATCGGAATTGAATTAATGTCCATCCCGTTTTATATTCTTGCAGGTTTTATCCGTACAAATTTCAAATCAGTCGAAGCATCTCTTAAGTATTTCCTTCTCGGCTCATTTGCAACAGGATTTTTGCTTTATGGCATTGCCATGATATACGGAGCCACAGGAACGATGGACTTTACAGGAATTTCCGAAGCACTTAAAAATGGAGTAAATTCACAAGTTATTTTGGTTATCGGAATCGGATTAATAATAGTCGGTTTGAGTTTCAAGATTGCTGCATTTCCTTTTCATCAGTGGGCTCCAGACGTTTATCACGGCTCGCCGACAGTTGTTACCGGATTTATGAGTACCGCCGGAAAAGCCGCCGCAGTACTTGCCTTCATAGTTATTGCAAAACATTTGATGCCTGAAAAAATCTTATCAGGTGAATTAAGCTTTGATACTCGTACTTTACAAAATATAATTGCAGCTATTTCTGCCGCTACAATGCTTGTCGGAAATATAACTGCTTTGATGCAAAAGAATGTTAAACGTATGCTCGCTTATTCCTCAGTTGCGCATGCCGGATACTTACTGATGGGTATCGTTGCTAATTCTCAATATGGCTGGCAGGGTATTACGTTCTATGCCACGGCATACCTCTTTATGCAAATCGGGGCATTCATTATTGTTGGTCTAATCGAAAAAGGACCAGATACCAATTTGAACATCGAAGACTATGCCGGCTTGAGCAAGAGCCATCCTATGTTAGCCGCAATGATGGCAATGTTTATGCTCTCGCTTGCGGGAATACCGCCTATGGCAGGATTCTTCGGCAAGTACTATTTGTTTGCCGCCGCTATCAAGTCGGGCTTTACATGGCTGACAATAGTTGCAGTTGTCGCAACAATCATCTCCATGTATTTTTACATTAGCTTGATTATTCAAATGTACTTCAAGGACAGAACTGAAAAAGAGCTTGAATTCAAAACAGGTCTTGGCTTGGTTTCATTAATAATATGCACAATCGGCATTTTATTATTTGGTTTCTTCCCATCACTCTTATTGGATTTAACCAAGCAATGCTTCCGCTTGCTGGGGTAAGAGAAAGTAAAAATATTGCGTCATCCTGAGCTTGTCGAAGGATGGGTAGAATCCCCTCTCGAGAGGGGTGTCACGAAGTGACGGGGTGTGTTCTTCAGTTTTCAAATAGTGTCATTCTGAACTGAACGCAGTGAAGTGAAGAATCCAGAAAAACTATATTAATTTTAACATTTCTTATAGGAGTTCGTGATGAAAAAAATAAATCTAATAATCATATTGTTAGCTTTCTTGGCAATATTCACTAATGCATACTCGCAAAACATCAATGATTGTTTGAGAATGGTTTATCCTAATGAAGACATCTGGTATAATCCTGATTCAATAATGGTAGATTCCTGTTATGAATCTCCAACCTTTGGGAAATGGTTTGCCAAAAGGGGATACGCTTTCAAAATGGATGTTTATGTATTCGGAAATGAAGCATTATCATTTGACACAATAGTATCATGGCAGGATATAAGTTCAACATTCACAAGTATTAAAAATGGATTCCAAGAACTTGAGCAAATATTTGGAACTTTTATTATTCAAAGATCAGAAGCAAAGGGATCTCGAAGTGATTCGTTGTTTTTATTATCTCCTATTTTTGACTTAGAATTTCAGAATTATCACTTATTTGATTCTGTAAGAAATGCTCTTTACAATATTGACAGTATTTCAGGGGCAGGTTATAGATATTATCCTGGTTTTAATGATATTCCCGAAATAAGAAACAAAGAAGCAAATTTCCCTTTCAATATAAAAAAAGTTGATAATGACAGACTCACTATTATATTCAATGATGATTTTTTATTTAGGAACCTCAATATTAACATATATAATTTATTGGGAAATCAGATATATCAACAATCAATAAATAATCAGGAAATTTCAATTGATATTTCCACTTGGGCAAGTGGTGTTTATATTGTGAGTATCGGAAGATATTCGAAGTTGATTATAATATAATAATTAATAGTCACGACTTTTAAGTCGTGGAAAAAAGGAACACACAACCCATCGGACTTTAGTCCAAAAAGCCGTCTGTAACTGCCTTCCATTCTACATTTTCACATTTTCACGTTCTCACGTTCTCACATTTTCACATTCTCACGTTCTCACGTTCTCACGTTCTCACGTTTTCACGTTCTCACATTTTCACGTTTTCACATTTTCACGTTCTCACATTTTCACGTTCTCACATTTTCACGTTCTCACGTTCTCACGTTCTCACGTCTGCCGTCTGCTATTTTTCTCTAAAATCTAAAATCACTTCCCTATCGCCCTAATCACCACTCTCCGGTTTTTCCTTCTGCCTTCTTCATTATCGTTACTGGCAACTGGAGCAAGAGAGCCCTTGTAATTTGCTAAAAGACGCCTCTTCGATATACCGCTCTGGGTTAAATAAGTAACTATTTTTTCAGCTCGTTCTCTTGAGCGAGTATCATTCTGATCAAATGAACCAAAGTTGTCTGAATGACCCGTAATTGCTATAACAACACTTGGATTTTCTTTCATAAATTTTGCAACCTCTGAAAGATAGCTCCTTAATTCACTAGTCAAATTAGTATTTTCCGATGCAGGATAAGTAAATGTTCGGTTTATTGATGTCAGTTTAGATTCTTCAGGTTTACTGTAACCTCCAAGAGACTCCTCTATTTCAACAGCTGAACTATACATATCAATCGCTATGTCAAAATTACCTATTGCCCAATAATTCTGCATCAAAGCACTGTATTGCTTTGCCTCTCCAATCTTCCAATTTAATTTTTTTGCAAGTTCCAAACCTTGCTTGGCATACTCAACTCCGGTTTCAGGTGACAAAATATTATAACCATATGCAATATTATAAAGTAAATTTACTTTATTTGTATCATCAATTGTCTTAGGTAGCTCTGTTAGCAATGAATCCACCAAGTCCTGCCCTTGTTTTTGAGCTGTCAAATCTGCTGTTATAATTAACACAAATAGAAAATATATTAAGATTTTTGTTTTCATAAAAAATGAATATTAGTTTATAATTATTAATTATATTTTTTCTTTAACGAATAATAAATTTATTTGTTATATTATGGATTTATTATCCATTTATCTTTATCACAATATACTCAGTAAATTACCCGAAAACTATTAACCAAAAATGTCAATCAGAAAAGTAAAATACGTTGAAATATTCAAACAAAAGCTGTCTTTAACAGTAGTGAATCTACGAATCAATCCATACAATATTATTAACTAAAATAAATGCAATTCGGCGTTTCTACTATCTTCCAATTGCTTTTATCTCTATCCTCCGATTTTTCCTTCTTCCTTCCGCACTATCATTACTCGCTACCGGAGCAAGAGAACCTTTATAATTAGCCAAACAACGCCTCTTCTCAATACCATTCTTAATTAAAAATGCAACAACTTTTTCTGCTCTGTCTCTCGAACGTATATCATTCTGCTCAAAAGAACCAAAGTTATCGGAATGTCCCGTTACAGCTAGAACAACACTCGGATTCTCGTGCATATATTTTACCACTTCGACAAGATAAGACCGTATTTCATAAGTTAAATTAGTATAATCCGATGAAGGATAAATAAACGTTCGATTTATAGACGTCAGTTTAGATTCTAAAGCTTCTGTATAACCTCCTAAAGACTTCTCTATTTCAACAGCTGAATTATACATATCAATAGCAAGGTCAAATTCACCCGACGCCCAATAATTTTGCATCAAGGCATTATAATGTTTAACCTGTCCAATCTCCCAGTTTAATTTTTTTGCTAACTCCAAACCTTGATTAGCATACTCAACTCCAGTTTCTGGAGACAATATTTTATATTCAAAAGATATTTTATAAAGTAAATTTACTTTATTTGTATCATCAATAGCTTTAGGCAATTCTGTCAATAAAGAATCTACTACATCTTGCCCTTGTTTCTGTCCTGTCAAATAACTTGTTATTGTCAATGTAAACAACAGGTAAATAAATATTTTTTTTCTCATAAAAAATTGATAATTAATTGTTAATTATTAAATATTTTCCTTTATTAACGAATAATGAATTTATTTGTTATATTCAGATTTTTAATAGTTTACCATTAATTAAATAATTCAGAAAATCTCCCAAAAATCCAAAAAATCCCAGTTCAAACAGAAAAAAATCAATGGAATCATTAAAATCAGTTTAATCAGCGGTTCAGACTATGCTGTTTGCCGTCTGCCGTTTTTATCTAAAATCTAAAATCTAAATTCACTTCCCAACTTCTCTAATTTCCACCCTTCGGTTTTTCCTTCTGCCCTCTTCACTGTCATTATTTACCACAGGGTCAAGCGAACCTTTATAATTATGAAGCAAACGTTTTTCCGATATACCATTTTTCGCTAAATATTCAACTACTTTATCAGCCCTGTCACGTGAACGTTTTTCATTTTGTTCAAAAGTACCAAAATTATCAGAATGACCGGTAATAGCCAGAACAACAAGAGGGTTTTCATTCATAAATTTCACAACTTCTTTTAGATAGCATTTGAGTTCAAAAGTCAAATCAACATAATTCGAAGAAGGATATGTAAAAATACGTCTTATAAATGTTAGTTTGGTTTCTTCAGAAATAGTATATAATCCCAGTTCACATTCAATTTCTGTAGCATTTTTATACATATCTACAGCTTTGTCAAATTCACCTATTGCCCAATAATTCTGCATCAACGCTATGTAATGTTTTGCCTGTCCCAACTTCCAGTTTAATTGTTTTGCCAACTCCATACCTTGATTTCCATATTCAATCCCGGTCTCAGGCGACAAAAAACTATACTCAGATGAAATCTCAAAAAGTAGTTTAACTTTATTTGTATCATTTTCATATTTAGCTAATTCAGTTTTTAATGAATCTATAAGGGCATTCCCCCTATTCATGGCTATTAAGTTTTGAGTTGCAAATATCAAAACAAAAAGCAGGAAAAAATTTATTTGTGTTTTCATAAAATATTGAAAATTAATTATTAATTATGATGCTTTATTAACGAATAATGAATTTATTTGTTATATTACATTTTATTATATTTTATTAATTTTAAAATTCATTTAAATTTCATTCAAAATTAACAAATATTAATTATAGAAACTCAAAAAAAAAGTATATTAAAATAAATTTATACAATAAAAAATACCCTTATACTTTTATTGCCAAATATATTTGTGCAAAATCTAAAAATCTTAAATATTATTCATAAAAAATTAACTTTATAAATAATAATATTCAAATTAGGCAAATATAATAATTATGTTTCAATGTTTTCTTATAACGATAATAATATCACAATATAGATAAGGGTTTATAAAATGAAAAAAATCTTTTTAATTCCACTGATAATTTTGTTTTTCGGTACCATCATTAATTTTGATGCAAATGCCGAATATCCAAAAATTATTTCATTTCAAGGATTATTAACTGACGAATTTAATAATCCGTTTCCTAATGCAGAATACAATGTTCAGTTCACAATATTTGATCAGGAAACAAATGGTATTCCTGTATGGACTGAAACTCATCAGATAACAACCTATAAAGGTGTCTTTGATGTCATGCTCGGTACAACTACTCCTTTGGATATTCCATTTAACAAATCTTATTGGCTCTCTGTTGTATACGAGAACACAGAATATTTAAACCCCCGAATACCCTTTACAACTGTTCCATATTCATTCTGGGCTGATACCGCTAATATTGCTCATGGATTAAGTCAGGATGCTACAGGTGCTGTTTTAAGTGTAAATGGTCTTACCGGAAGAATAAATATTATTGGTGACAGCAAAATATTAGTCACGAATAATGGGAATGATATTAATCTTTCATTTTCCGGGAATTCAATTGATACTTTAAGCCCTTTGGACGGAACTATGGAAATTCAAAATCCCTACGGACCCAATACTTCAATCGGCATTAAGGATGGTTCTATTACTCTTGAAAAACTTGACCCAAACATTCAATTGCCTTTGGTAGGACCTGCAGGTGGTGATTTATCCGGTTCTTATCCAAATCCACAACTAGGCTCTATGGGAGCTTCTCCTGGTAATGTTCTCAAATGGAATGGCACGGATTGGGTTCCATCACCTGATGAATTAAGTACTTTGAATACAAACTCACCTATCACTGGTGATGGCACCTCTGCAAATCCTATAAGTTTAGCAAACACAACTGTTATTCCGGGATTATATGGAAGTACAATGGAATCCGCTACTTTTACAGTTGACGCAAAAGGCAGATTGACAAAAGCAGGAAATGTAACTATCAGTGGAACAAGACCCGGTGGGCTTGCAGGTGGAGATTTAACTGGAACATATCCAAATCCGACAATCGCACAAAAAGGGGCTGTTAATGGTCAGATTTTAAAATGGAATGGTACTGCATGGGTACCTCAAAGTGATGATGGATTAAGAGCCGTTACAGTTGCTGACCCTATCATTGGTGATGGCACAACATTAAATCCTGTCGGTTTAGCAAATACATTAGTAACACCGGGTTATTACGGAAGCGCCACACAGGTTCCATCTTTTAATGTGGACCAAAAAGGACGATTAACAACTGCCTCAAATATCACTATTTCTGGAACATTACCCGGTGGTTCTGCAGGAGGCGATTTAACGGGAACATATCCCAATCCGACAATAGCACAAAAAGGTGCTTCTAATGGACAAGTCTTAACATGGAACGGGACTGCTTGGATTCCAAGTCAATCTGACGTTGTAACAGCGGCTCCAATCACTGGTGACGGAACAATCGCCAGCCCCATTGGTTTAGCCAACACAGCAGTAACAGCAGGCAGCTACGGAAGTGCAACCCAGGTACCGACATATACAGTAGACGCACAGGGAAGACTGACAGCCGCTGCAAATGTAGCAATCACAGGTACAGTACCCGACGGAACAACAGCAG
>CAZEHW010000149.1:0-8612 GCA_964511865.1 uncultured Hyphomicrobiales bacterium
TGGCTCTTGAAGCAGTGTTAGACCATCGCAACAGTAAAAGAATAACACCTGTAATAATTGTAATAATGGTTAACCAATCGGCACTTGACTTGGAGAAAGTCAAACCAAGCCAACTTATACCTATTGAATTATCAAATAGTAAAGCATGGTCAAATAAAAATATGGGCGTTAAAAGTAATCCCAAATGAAAAATTATTGAAAATACACTATACAACGGTTTGACTCTAAAAGACCTTATTGGAAAAACAAAGCCGAAAGTTAATTTCATTATATAATTCATTGGTAACTTCTTCTCTCTTGATTTTCCTTTTGCTTCAAATCCATTTATTATTGATAGAATCAACACCCTGGACAGTCCTAATATCATAATAGCAAAAGTAAACCTAAACAATGGTCCCTTTGCAAATTCTAACCAAGCATCCATAAACTCTTCCTTTTTATATTATTTTAATTTTTATTTCCTTTTCTGTCATCCTGAGCTTGTCGAAGGATACATGCTCTAATGTTATTTATCAAAAACAATAGCTTTTAAAATTAAATCATGCAAACCTACTAATTCTCCGTCAACCTTGTTATCTTCCATTAACTCCCTAAATTGCTTCTTACAATTAGCACATGGGGCAACGACATAATGCGCACCTGTATCTACAATTTGTTGTGCCTTTCTTCTGCCGCCAACAATAGTTCTATATTTTCTGATTTCATCTATTGAAACGGTTCCACCGCCTCCGCCGCAACAGTAATTCTCACTTCTGTTAGGGGTCATCTCAACAAAATCCTTGCAGAAGGTTTTTAATATTTCTCTGGGTTGTTCTATTATTCTTGATTGCCTTGCTATGTTGCAAGGGTCATGATAAGTTACTCTTTCAGGAATTGCATTAGAATCAAGTTTGATTTTCCCTTCTTTAACCAATTTATGTGTTAATTCAATACAATGAACTATTTCAGGAACATTTCCACCCTCCCAATAAGTAGGTAAAAACCAAGCGCTCCTTGTAGCGTGCCCGCATTCACCCATTAATATTTTTTTGCATTTCAACCTTTTGAATTCTTCAGCTATCTCCAGCAGATTTCTCTTCAAAATTGCATCACTATAGAATAAACCGTAGTTAATTGCATCATTAACCTTTGAGCTCATCGTCCAGCTAACTCCTCCGGCATGCATTGCACAGGCAATTCCCATCAAAGATTCTGCTTCCATAAGCCAGTCTGATACAGGAGTGATAAACATATACTCAGCACCTTCGACATCAATCGGGAATTTAACATCTACATCGTGCATTTCTTTTATTTCTTCTTCGAGGAATTCTATGGAGTCAGCCATTCCTATCCACGGTATAGCTGATGTATTTCGGGTTTTGCCTTCTAATTGTTCACGGGTTGAAATTAGTAATGCTCTTGGCACCAAATTCATTTCTGCCATTATATATCGTGCTAAGTGTGTTAATAAGCCATGGTCAATACCCATTGGACATTCAAGGACACACTTCCTGCAGGCAGTACATTTCCAAAATGAATTTGCCATTTCATCAATATCTTCTTCCTTCAATTCATATCCACCGAATAATCTCCCATAGATTGAACCCTCCAAAGAAAAATACCTGCGATAAATTCTAAGCAGTAGTTCCGAACGATAACATGGGATATCTTTAGGGTCTTGAGTTACCTGATAAATATGGCATGCGACACTGCATCTGGAGCATTTAGCAGAAATTTTTACGTATTGCTCTAATACAGGTCTATAATTGGAGTGCTTTAATATTATAGCAAAAATTTCCAGAAATCTGGAAACTCTATCACCTTTTGGAGGTTTTTCAATAATATACTTCATTTCAGGAGTAGTTTTACCTTCGAGCTTGTTCCAGATATTTTTTTCTTTAAACATACTTATTCCATTTATATGATTTTACATTTTTTTCATTTTAATAAATAACATTCTTAAATCATTTATTTTGATTTAAAAAAACCTGTTATTCATTAAGGTTGAAATTATTCATTCAACTTTTACAAGCAAATTTATCATAGAAATTTCTTATAAGTTAAAGAAAATCAAAAAAAATAAATTTTTGTAATCGTATTGTTGTATTCATAAGCTAATTATATTACAATAACTTGCTAAATAATGAATATAATTTAATCATTATTTTTAATAATGAATTCGGTGAATAAATTTATTAAATAAGGACTTAAATTGATTATTATTAAATTTTATTAATTTCACTGTACATGATTATTCATAAAACTGATTCTAAAAAATGTAATTTCAAGAAATTTTGATATTTTAATATTAATCCACAGAATTTCTTAAATTGTGTTTGTAAAATAAAAGAAAAAATTATGAAAAAAGAAATATCAAAATATATAGCAAATAACTTATTTGATATGGTCCCTTATAATATAGCTGTTATTGATAGGGAGCATAACATTATTGAAGCAAATAAAAACTTCAGGGAATATTTTGGTAAAGAAGAAAAAAAGAAGTGCTATGAGGTTTATAAGAATCACGGAAAAAAGTGCAGACATTGTCAGATAGACAGAGTTTTTGATTTTGGCGAGACAATTGTTTCAAACGAATCCGGAATTGACAAGAATGGTAAAACCTGTCATTACATAGTTCATCTTGCTCCTGTTAAAAATGAAACCGGTGAGATTAATTATATTATCGAAATGTCAGTTGATATTACCGACACAACAAGATTTCAGGAACAATATAATTTACTATTCGAAAAAGTACCAAGCTATCTTACAATTATTGATAAGGATTTCAGAATTGTAAGGGCAAATAAAAAGTTTCGTGATACTTTTGGTGATAGTAAAGGAAAAAAATGTTACGAGGTTTACAAGAAACGTAAACGTAAATGCAGATACTGCCCTGCCTCTCAAACTTTTAAAGATGGTCAGGAACATATTTCTGCAGAGGTCGGTAAATCATTTTTAGGTTTTGAAACTCATTATATTGTGAATACAACCCCACTTTCTGTTACCAGAGAAGGTGTTCAGTTGGTCATGGAAATTGCAACCGATATTTCTGATTTGCACAACTTAGAAGAACAACTCAGAAAAGCTCATGATTTCTATGCGACTTTAATTGATAATGCTGAGGATGGTATCTTGGCAATGAATGAAAACGATAAAGTTGAAGTTATTAATCAATCAGCTAAAAAAATATTGAAATGGCATTCATTTAAAAAACCTGTTTTGTATCAGGTCAAAGAAATGATGCCGGAAGTATTTTTCAAGGATAATAAGGATGATTCAATCATTGTAAATTTAAATGAAACAAAGATTAAAACCAGTACAGGCGAGGAGGTTCCTGTAAGGTTCAATGCTCTAAAACTTAAAAGCAAGAAAAAAGATATAGGTAAAGTTGCCTTTATTCAGGATTTGCGTCCTATTATTGAACTTGAAAAGAAAAAACTCGAAGCTGAAAGATTAGGTGCAGTTGGACAAACGGTAGCAGGGTTAGCTCATACTATTAAGAATTTATTGATGGGACTCGAAGGTGGAATGTATATCGTTGATATCGGACTTAGAAAGGGAGATGCAGCCAGAATCGTTGAAGGATGGGAAATACTCCAAAAGAATTTTTATAAAACCACAAATCTTGTGAAAGGGTTTTTATCATTTGCTAAGGGAAAATTACCAACTCTGACCTTAACGAATCCGAACAAGATTATAGAAGATATTATTGAGTTATACCAAGAAACTGCAAAAGCACAAAACGTAAATTTAATTTCCGATTTGCAGTATGACTTAAAAACTGCTCTCCTTGATTCTGATGGAATCGAAGCCTGTCTTACGAACCTTCTTTCAAATGCTATAGATGCCGCAGTCCTGAGGGAAGACAAGCAAGGAGAAGTAATTTTGAGAACACGAGATAAAGATGACCTTCTCTTATTCGAAGTTAGTGATAATGGTTGCGGCATGGAAGCAGAAGTTCTTAAAAATGTCTTTACAACTTTCTTCACTACAAAAGGTTCAAAAGGTACGGGGCTTGGTTTGTTAACGACGAATAAAATAATCATCGAACATGGTGGAAAAATAGATGTTGAGTCTGATGTAAATAAAGGTTCTACTTTCAGAATTTCTCTTTCGAGAAAAACTCTGGAATTGCTGGCAAGTGAAATTTTAAAATAATAATAAATTTAAACAAAATGGAGTTCAAGATGGAAAGTATGTATAATAAAAAAATACTTGTAGTAGATGACGAAGCTGACGTTCGTAATTATTTAAGTTCAGCACTAAAGGAATATGGATTTAATGTCAGAACTGCAAGTGACGGTTTCGAAGCGTTGGACGCTGTTCAAAAAGAAATCCCTGAGTTAATTTCACTCGACCTGGTTATGCCCAAACATTCAGGTGTGAAATTTTTCCGTGATTTACAGAAAAACAAAGAATGGTCTAAGATTCCTGTTTTAATAGTTACAGGTCATGCCCGGGATGATTTGGGAAAAGTTGATTTCGATACAATGATGATGCAGGGACCTGGAGTTTATTTAGAAAAACCTGTTAAACCTGAAAATTATATTGAGAAAGTTTGCCAGTTGTTAAATATCGAACCACCTGAAGAAATCAAAAACAGAAGAAAACCAATCGATGCTGATGAACTGAGAAATAAATTGGCTGAAACATTAGCCGGAGCAGATGCTGATACCTTAAGAAAAGCATTGGAGATGCTTGATAAAAATAAATAAAATATCAGAGAATAAATTTTGGAAAATAAAATGAGTAAAAAAATATTAATAGTTGATGATGAACCGGATGTTGTTACCTATCTTTCGACTTTTTTGAATGATAATGGTTTTGACACAGTGTCAGCAAAAAATGGTAAAGAATGTTTTCAGATGGCTAAGTCAGAAAAACCTGATTTGATAACTTTAGACATAACTATGCCTGAAGAATCCGGAGTCAGAGCTTTCAGAAATTTGCAGGAATGTGAAGAGACAAAGCATATTCCAATAATTATAATTACAGGAGTAACAACCGACTTCAAAGATTTTATATCTTCAAGAAAGCAGGTAAGTCCACCAACTGCATATTATGAAAAACCGATTGATAGAATTGAATTTTTGGAAAAAGTAAAAGAGATATTAATAAAGTAAAAAAAATTCAAATATAATTTAATAAGCGATTTAAAACTAATATTAACGAGGATTTACCCGGACTTTCATTTATAACAAAGCTTCGTCCTGTTACATACCACTGGGATTTGAATTCATTGAACAGGCAAGTTTATGCTGACAAAGAAATACCTGATTGGGAAGGTAAGTATGATATCGAGAAAATCAAATTCTCAGGCTTTATTGCACAGGAAGTACAAGCGACAGCTAAAGAAATCAGTTATGATTTTAGCGGTGTTGATGCGAGCGGTAATGTAATTGGTTTGCGTTATACAGAGTTCATTCCGTCAATTGTAACTTAAAACATTATTTATTTTCTTTCTTTGTAGAATACCCAATGAGAGTATTCAATATCAATCCTCAATAACTGAGAAACCATTATATTGTTTCGCAAAATCAATATCGCTTATATATCCTTTAGTTATATTATAGTATTCAGTTTCCGTTTTCTTCTCCCATGTAAATTCGTCAGAATCACTTTCGATGAATTCGCCAACAGATACATCATTTAGTTTTTGAAGGAGATTCATATTGACACCCTTCATCAACATTTTCATTTTTTCACTATCCTCTTTTTTTTGCACAAAACCTCTTAATGCTGCTCTCCAATCTCTTATCGGTTCACCATTAATTTTCCATTCATTTCCATCATTTAAATAAAAGAAGTCTTCTGCATTGATATCAAGATTTTCCTCGAATATATAATCAGCAACATCCGAAAGAGAGGGAATTTCAAAATCAACCCTAATCTCTCTCTTTTTTTTATTTTTTTTTAAATTGTTTTGATTATTTGAATTATTATTATTATTGTTTGTGTCACTTCGCTGTTCCTCAGCTGCTACATTGCTGTTATTCGGCTGTTCCGTGGTTGTTACAATTCCATTATTATTATCTTGATACTTCTCCCAATTACAAATAGTTACAATAGAATAATGGCTGTTACTATCTATAGTTATATTTCCTAAGGATTCCAATTTTTTTAGCTGTTTCCATACAGTACTTTCCTTTAAATTTAATGCTTCTGCCAATTTCTTTCGACCTACAATTAACTGTCCTTCAACTAAATGAACTTCAGTTTTGCCTCGTCCTGTACTAATTGAAAACCATTGTGGTTGATAGCTTGCACGTAATAATAAATACAACCAAAGCCTCAAAAGCTCAGCATTCTGAAAAACCCTACTGTCAAGTGTCTTTCGATACAGTTTAATCCAACCGGAACCAAACATAAGAGCTCCTTATCGGCTAATTACTTTCCTTTTTAAAGCCGTCATCACTTCATCACGGAAATAATAACACCGTCCCGCTATCCGATGGAAGGGTATCAAACCCTTCTTCCTCCAAAGGTACAAGCCCTGCCCTCCAATATGGAACAGCTCCTGCACTTGTTTTGAGGTCATTAGTTCGCTGTCCGGTTGTGGCTGTCCAGCGATTTCGTTTTTTTCCTTATCCATTTTTTATTCTCCATCATAGTTTTTGAAAAAATTGCATTTCTTTTTAACTATAATGACACAAACAAACAAAATTGGTTTCATGTTGAATTTTGTCTTTTTTGTTGAAAAATGTCGGAAAGTTTGATTTTTTAGTATTAATTAAGATTTAGCTTTTGTTGAAATATCAGAACAGATGAAAGCTATGTTTTTTGGGTAAAAATATTGTTCTCTATTTTGAGATTACTTCTAAAAATAATATTTTTGCATTATCAAAGTCAAATTTATCTATTGGTATGTTGTTATTTCGGGCTCTGCTAAACATTGATGATAAGCTGCCTTTGGAGATTTCAATTCCCGGTGAAAATTGAAACTTTTTTCTTATAATGTCAGCTAATTTACTGTCATTATATGTATAATCAATCTTTTTTTCTTCATGTAATAGAACGGCTGTTTCAACAAGTCGTTGTTGTTTACATTGCCAGATATAATATTCTTCACTTTGATAACCGAAATGGACTGAATCATTTTTATCCTCATCATCTTTTTTACCAACACTCTCAGATTCATCATTTTCATAAAATAACTTTAACCACTCTCTATTTCGATAGCTTGTTTCTTCAAATAAAAAATCTAATAGCAACTTATTTCCATCTAAAAAAGGTTCATAATTATATTTGATATCCCATTCAGTAAGATGTGGTAACAAGTCCTTACGATGAGTATATGTATC
This sequence comes from uncultured Hyphomicrobiales bacterium, assembly GCA_964511865.1. Classification (GTDB taxonomy): domain Bacteria; phylum Bacteroidota; class Ignavibacteria; order Kapaibacteriales; family UBA2268; genus ChocPot-Mid. The sequence continues at coordinate 7,281 of CAZEHW010000149.1, forward strand.
AATTACACACAGAGTATTATTAATATGTTTCTTGAGAATGTATATTTCTCGTTCCAACCAATTCTTTTGACTTTCTTTCGGCATTGTGTTAAATCTCTCAATATATTCCTTCCTTTTATTTGGGAAATATTCTGAATATTCTTCCTGTTTTCCGGTATAGTCATTAAATAAACTAAAACTCATTTCATACTCCATAATAATTTATATCATATACCGCAAAATTCTATAATTTTTTAGTAATTTAACAAATTATTTTTAAACAAATTTATAGCATATAATTGTGAATAAACCTGATATTGATTTTGAAAAGGAACTTTGGGATGCCGCTAACGAACTTCGGGGGGCTGTTGCCGAAAATGAATACAAGAATTACGTTCTATCGCTCATTTTCCTGAAATACGTCTCCGAACGCTACGAAACACGCAAAGAGCAACTATCATTCTTCGTTAAAGAACCTGAATCTCCCTATTATGCCAAGTCGAAAAAGGAACAGGACTACATATTGAATGACCCTGACGAATACCTTTCGCATAATACTTTCATTATTCCTGAAGAAGCTACATGGACTTACATCCGCAAACATGCCGTTGATGACGACATTAAAGTCAAGGTTGACGATGCTTTCACTGCCGTCGAAGATGCACTTGCCAAATACCGTGATGACCTGAAAGGTATTTTACCAAGACTTTTCGTTAAAAGCCAGCTATCACCAAAGCAGGTTGCCGGAATGATTGACCTTTTCTCAAAAAAGAAATTTTCTGAATGGGAAAATCCTGAAAGCGACATTTTGGGCAGGATATATGAATACTATCTCGGTAAATTCGCCATGGCTGAAGGTGCAGGAGCCGGACAGTTCTTCACTCCGGGTTCAATTGTACGTCTTTTGGTCGAAATGCTTGAGCCGTATCAGGGACGAATCTTTGACCCTGCCTGCGGTAGCGGTGGTATGTTCGTTCAATCAATGAAATTCGTAGAAAGCCATAACGGAGGCAGTAAAAATATCTCTATTTACGGTCAGGAACGTTACGAAGGCACTTTACGGCTATGCAAGATGAATTTGTTCCTGCGTGGGCTTTCTTTCGATATACGGCTTGGCGATTCCCTTCTGAATGACAAATTCCCTGAACTAAAAGCCGATTTTGTTATTTCCAATCCACCCTTCAACGTCAAGCAATGGCACAGCGAGGATTTGCAGGACGAAGACCCTCGTCTGCTTGGTCCAAAAGATGAATTTACGAGCAACAACGCAAACTACATGTGGTTTCAAACCTTTTACAGCCATCTGAACGACAATGGAACAGCAGGTTTCGTTATGGCTAACGGTGCTATGAC
>CAZEHW010000150.1:0-8604 GCA_964511865.1 uncultured Hyphomicrobiales bacterium
CCGGACGGTAAAAAGATATTCAATAGTTCTTCTGACAAAATGCTAAATATATTTGATGCTGAAACAGGCAATAATATCTCAAGAATTCCTGAAGAAAATTATTATTCAATTGCAATTAGTCCAGATGGTAATGCTGTTGCTTGTGGTGAACAAAATAATATTACAATTAAAAGTACAGAATCGGGAAATGATTCTCTGAATTTTTCCAGAGGTCACAAAGGGAGTATATCATACATGGAAATGAGTACTGATAACAAATCAATAGGGACAGTTGGGGCTGATACTACGATTAAAATCTGGGATGCTGATACAAAAAAGATTGTCCGTACAATTTCGTTAAACAAGATTGTCCGTGGTTTTGGTATGGATGCAAAAGCACAATATGTTGCCGCACTGCTAAGAATAAGTTCAACAGAATCTCTTGTTAATGTTTGGGACTCAAAAACAGGAAATATAACAAGGGCCTTACCCGATACAGATGGCGTTTGGTGCACAATAGCAGTAAGTCCGGATGGCAATTTAGTTGCTTGCGGTTACAAGGAGGGAGGCAGGGTTGATTTAATAAATATTAAAACAGGTTTATTGCAAAAAAGTCTATTCGATGATACTAAAAAAGATACAATAATTTCAATTGCTTTCAGTAGTGATGGCAGAAAAATTATTTCTTCGTCACAAGATAAAATCTTCGTTTGGGATGTTATGGGAGGAAAATTTATTGGTTCAATAAAAGCTACAACATTCTATTCCCTTTTTAGCCCTACTCTTGAAACATTTGCAAGCATTGGCAGTAACCTTGAATTATGGAATATTTTTACAGGGGGTATAATTAATCAAATACCAAATAAAGATAATATTTCAACAATTTCTTACAGTCCTGATGGAGTTTGGCTGGCTTCCGGTGCTAAAGGTAACGTATATGGAAAAACCACTAATATTAAATTGTGGGAAGGTAAAACAGGGTATCTTGTAGAATCTCTTCCGAATTATCTTTATAACATCAATTGCTCAAAGTTTTTCCCTGATGGAACAAAAGCAGCGTTTGGAACTGATGACGGCTCAATTATGGTTTGGCATTTAAACTCTTTGACTAAACTAACAGATAACTCCGATACATTATGGTCAATAGTAATGCCCAATCCAAAAAGCAAAGATGTTTATATGGGAGATGTTATAGTCGGAAGCTCCAAAGATTCTCTCGTTACAACTTTTATTACAAACGAAGGTGATTATCCTGTGAGTGTTGAATCTATTACTTTTTCGGGTATTGATTCCACGAATTTTGAATTAGTATCCGGGTATCCTCCTTTTATAGTAGCTCCCGGAGATAGTATGGCTGTTGAATTTAGGTTTAAACCGGATACTGTCGGGCAAAAATGGACTTGGATTAAAATAAACACAAAATCAAAAATGATTACTCAAAGAATTATCGGTCGCGGTATTGATATGAGGATTGAATTAATGAATGACAATATTGATTTTGGGAAAGTCAAAATTGGTGAATACAAGGATACAACAGTAAAAGGAATTATTAAAAACATAGGGTCAGCTTCAGTTGATTTTGAAGCCCCTTATCATTATAAACCAAATGATGTTGATTTCACAACAATAAATGGAGCGGCACCATTCACACTCTCGGGTAATGAAGAAGTAGAAATGACACTTAGATTCACACCAAGCTTTAGAGGAAAGACAAGCGGAAATCTTGTTTTTGAGTTTGACGCTCCAAACAGTCCTATGTATGTTCAGCTATTTGGCGAAGGATATGAATTAGTCCCTTCAATAACAAATACAAGCAATAAAAAAATAAATTTGATATGTGAAAATGAATATTTGGATTCAATAAAACTTTCTAATAACGGTGATGCTGTTTTACTAATATCAGATATTAATTTTTCAAATAATAAATTTCAATTGATTTCGAACGTTGATGATATTTCAATTCCACCCGGAGAAGCAACAACAATAAGGTATAAATATATTTCCGATATTCCTGCACAAGATTCATCGGTATTAACTATTCTAAGTAATGCTGAACCTGACTCTGTATTGATTTTGGATTATATTGCAACGAAAGACAGTGCGAATTTTATAAGTGATGTTGTCTTGATTGAATTCGGTGATTTATGCCCCAATCAAATTGTCGATACGGTTTTTCATATTACAAATACGGGAACAATCAGGAATACTGCAACAATCAATCCCCCTGCCGATTTTTCTACATCAAATTGCATTGAATTAAGTGCAAGTGAAAGCAGTACAATTTCATTAAACTTTTCAGGCAGAAGTCAGGAAGGAGTTTTCTCTGAATCATTAGTCATCACTGATAGTATATGCGGAAGACAAACAATTGTTGAACTAAAAGGAAGAATCCGCAAACCTGTTTTAGAAGCTGAAGATATAGTATTAAGCACAACTGTCGGGTCTTACACTGAGGGGCAAATTGAATTAAAAAATACATCAGATTATGATTTGACAATTCTTACTGAACCAGTAATCAGCGACAATCAGTTCAGTTTTGTTAATCCGCAATTTCCTTTGAGTATTCCTGCAAAGAAAAGCAAATTCTTAGATATTAAATATGAACCGATTGATTCAATTGCTTCGGAGATTACATTGGAATTTCAATATGAACCATGCAATTTAATAAAGAGTATTAATGTTGGCGGCTCACCGGTTGCTGCTTCTGTTGATATGCTTACCGATACTATCAGAGCCAAGACAGGCGATATTGTTGAAATTCCTGTTTATTTGAGAAATGCAAATAATGTAGAGCTAACTGGTGCAACAGGATTCAATCTCGATTTAATTTTCAATTATACAATCCTTGACCCACTTGATTTCCCCGGCTCAATTGTTGTTGACGGAAAACGAATTGTCAGCTTAGATGTTCCGAAAGATGCAGGCGAGAACAGCATAGTTGCTAAAGTTCGATGTCGAGTGTGTTTGGGTAACTCAGATGAAACTGATTTGGAGATAGCGAATTACAAATCAAAAGGTGGAATAGTTGCTATTAGAAAGCATGATGGTAAATTCATTGTAACTGATATTTGCGATGAAGGGGGTAAACGACTTATTAATCCTGAAGGAGGTGCTGCGTTAATGCTTGTTGCTCCAAATCCGACAACCGGAGAATTGGAGATAAACTTAGAGATAATAGAAAATGGAAGTGTTGAACTATTTTTAGTTAATACCATTGGTGAAAATGTTTCAACCATATATGAAAATAAATATGAAAAGTTTGGCAAAAAATCAATAACATCAGATGTTTCTGAGTTATCTACGGGTGTTTATTATTTGATTCTAAAAACACCAACAATTGTAAGATCGAAAGTTTTAATGATTATAAAATAGTAGTAATAAGTTAATGAAGAAATTATTTTATATTTTATTTTTACTGCTTTATATTTCGTCTGTAAATGCAAACCCGGACTCACTAAAATCCGGTTTTGGAGCTTTTATACATTTCAATTTGAACAGTCACAGTGCCGATTTCAAAAAACTGCCGGACTGCCCGAGTTGCTCTCCCGGATACGAAAGCGGTTCAGGAACGGGATTATCTTTTGGGATTTTGTATGATTACCCTTTGCAAAACAAAATATTATTTAGCGGAAGATTATCATATTTCGATTACAGCGGTACATTGAACAGGACCGAAGAAACAACCGTTATGTATAAACAAAACTCTATCACAGGAGAATTTGAGCATAATCTTGATGCATCACTTGCATCTGTTGGATTGGAACCCGGATTGAAATATAATCTCTTAGGTGATTTATACCTTAATATTTTTCTTCATGCAGGTTTTGTAATGAAGTCAGATTATAGTCAATATGAAAAAATTACTAAACCAACCGACGCTGGAACTTTTTTGGATTCGAACGGAAATGATACACACCTAAGAACAAGAAATGAACTATCAGGAAAAATAAATGAGGCATCTTCAATTAATTTAACTTTGATGCCGGGGATATCCTATGAATTACCCTTAAATAAGGACAGGTCATTATCTCTTGGACTTGAATTGTTTTACTCATTAGGATTAATACCTATTGTTAGCTCTGATGAAGTCGAAAAATGGAGTGCGAATTCTTTAAGATTAGGTATTGCCGTTAAATATTCACCTTTTAAAAAGGAAATAATTTTCAGGATGGACACTACAAGAATTATTGATACCATAACTATTGAAACAGAAATTGCTCAAACCACTAATTTTAAAAAAGGATTTGAGAAAACAAAAACCGATATAGAAGAATCTGATAATTACAAATATACTCATTTTGAAATAAGTAGAACGGATACTATATTTACATTGATGCAACAGGATTTGACTTGCGATATTTCTGCAGTGGGTGTGCAGGAGGATGGAACAGAAACGCCCAATCCGATTTTAAGAATGGAGGAATTTGTTTCCAGTAAACTTCAGCCGTTACTGAATTATGTTTTTTTCTATGAGAATTCATCTGAACTTTTATATAAATACATTAAACTCAATACCAACAAAACAAAAATATTCGACGAAAATAAATTATTTCAAGACTCTGTGCTTGGTGTTTATTATCAATTATTAAATATTGTCGGCTCAAGAATGAAAAAATACCCAAACGCAACACTGAGATTAGTCGGATGTAATGACGGTTATTCTTCAGAAAAGAATGATATTGAATTATCTCAAAAACGAGCTGAAACGGTTAAGGAGTATTTATCGAGGGTATGGAATATCGAATCCGAAAGATTGACAATTGAAACCCGTAATCTTCCTGAAAAGCCATCAACACCGATAGAGCAATTTGAAAAAATCGAGGAAAACAGACGTGTGGAATTACTCTCAGATGAATACGAAATAATCAAACCGGTTTTTATGTCAGATACTGTCCGGGTATCCGAAATACCTTTGCTAAGGTTCAAACCAAAAGTTAATTCCAGTGCTGGAATTAGTAAATTGACAGTTCAGGTACGTCAAATGGATGATACTTTGAAGGTATGGGAGAAAAAAGAAGTTGTTGCAAATTTGGACTGGAATTTGAAAAATGAGCCAAAAACAATGCCAAGGCATAATTACCCTATTATTTACAAACTCTTTGTTGAAGATAAAAATGGAATAAAAAAATCAACAATGGAGAAATTTATAGAGATAGACAATATATCAGTTTCAAAGAAAAGGGGAGAAAAACGAAGAGATATTGTATATGAGAAATATAGCTTAATTTTGTTTGATTTTAATAAATCCGATATTTCGTGGACTAATGGTAAGATAATAGACTTTATTAAATCAAGATTACAAAAGGAATCAATGGTCAATATTACAGGACATACTGACAGGACAGGTGATGATGAATACAATTTGAAATTATCAGAATCAAGGGCAATGAAGACTCTTGATGTACTCGGGAGAAAAGATGCTGTTGCCAAAGGATTTGGAGAAGAGAACCTCCTTTACAATAACGAGATTCCCGAAGGAAGATTCTATTGCAGAACAGTGAATATTGAGGTTGAAACACCGGTTAGATAATTTAATGAGTTTTTTGAGTTATTTTTAAATTATTTATGTTATTTTTGAAAAAGAGTGTAACTTTTTGCTGTTTTATGTGTTATTACAGTATATCAATGACAAATTAGGAGAATGTTATGTTTTTAAGATTACTTTTTATTATCGTCGGCTTTTTTCTTGTCAACACTTTATGTGCACAGGAAAAAAAGGTATATGTTAACGGTTCGGTTGTTTTAGATAATCAATCCGACTACTCGGGTGTAAAAATCTTGTTTCACAGGGTAGTACCCAACCAAAAGGACTCAGCTTTTGTAACTGATAGTTCAGGGAAATTCGGTATTGAGTTAGACGAAGGGATTTATGACATTTCTCTAACAAAACATTATTACGATACAGTAAAAATTAAAGAAGTAAATCTTTTTGCAGACAAAGATATTGGGCAAATAGATATGCACTATTTAGGGGAGTTCCTTTCGGGAGAAATCAAAGGATTGTTGAAGACGGGGACTTATGAAGTTCGGTACTCTCTTTTGGTTAAAGCTGGTGATACTTTAACGATTGAACCGGGGACTACTCTGAAATTTTATGAAGGTGCAAATTTCGAAATAAGTGGAAATTTCTATGCTATAGGTAAGGAAGATATACCTATTATTTTCACAAGTATAGAAGAAAATAAATACTGGAATGGTATTTTTATTGCTGGGGAGTGGGGGAAAAAAGCTGAAGCACTATTGGACTACGTGATAATCGAAAAAACAATTGGATGTGGTTTGTATGCTGGTGGTTATAAATTCATTGATTTCAATCATATTATATTTAGAAATAATTTCTCTAAGATATTTTTATGTTTTCTAAGACCTCCATCAATCATTCGCAATTCAATAATAATAAATAATAGGAATGATAAAAATGCCGGAGCAGGGGGGCTTTATATGAATGATTCAGAAATTGAAATCCAAAATTGTATCATTGCTAATAATTCGGTTAATTATGACGAAAGTATACCAAATACTTGGGAAAACGCTGGGGGAATATGTATAAGTAGCAACATGCCTGATCGAAGTACATTTAAAAATTGTCTTATTTATGGGAATAAAGCCAATAATGCCGGAGGTATTAAGATGGGTTATGATACAAAAATGATAAATTGTGTTATAGCTAATAATATAGCTTATAGAAATGGGAGCGGTATATATTATTTTGGGACAGAATCTGCTGCTTTAGTGAATTGCATTATAAGCAATAATAAACTGATACTCAATAATGAAAATGAAATCGCTGATTACCAAATATCGATTCCCGAAAGTGAATATGGCGGGAAACTTGATATCAGAAATTGCTTGATTTATGATAAGAGTGGTATGTATTGGAATAAGCCAAATGACTATTTCGGTAAATTCGTAAGGACAAATTTCAACGGAGATTCTACTGATGCATATGGAAATATTTTTCTCGACCCTATGTTAACCGACATTGAAAATAATGATTTTACTTTACAGCACGGAAGCCCTGCCATTGATGCCGGATTTAATATTGACATTCTTCCCTTAACTGATTTCGCAGAACATTTGAGACTTTGGGATGGTAATGATGACAAATTTGCTATTGTTGATATTGGAGCTTATGAGTATTTATCACCTATAAAACTATTTATGCATTCGGTTTCATCGAATGATTTTGAAAATGGTAATTCAGGATTGGAAATCACAGACAAAGACCAGGACGGAAATACATTTGTTCAAACGGATGAAGAATCACATTTTGGAGAACATTGTTTAATGTTGAATAATTCAAACTCAACTTCCAATGACTGGATTATTTCCGATGAAATTAATACTCAAACCGGACAAAAATATTACCTAAGTTTTTGGGTAAAATATTCCGGCGAACCATTCACTCAGGAAATTGATAATTTGACGGTAAATTTTTCATCCAATGGAGATAATATCATTAATGGAAATGATATAATTTTCAAAGTAGATAAAATCGAGAGAGAATGGCAAAAAGTTTTAATAAAACTTAATACTGATGAATCTTCAAATGCAAAGTTTGCCATTTCAGCAAATCTTCAAAGCAACTTGAAACTTTTTATTGACGACATACATTTAGAGACACAATCCCTTGTTTCAGTGAATAAATCTAATAGTAATGGAAGTGATAATATGGTAATATTTCCCAATCCAGCATCAAGCACAATCAATCTCCGATACCGGATTGAAACAGAAGGTATAGTAAATATTTATCTAACAGATATACTCGGGAACCAAACAATATTAAAAAGCGAATATATGTTTCCTTGTGATTACGGAGAGACATTAAATTTAAATGCCTATCCGCAGGGGATATATAATATTGTTTTGCAAAATGGTGATAGGGTATATAGAGAAAGAATTATGGTAATTAAATAGGATAATTGATTTATTACTTATTTTTGTTCACATATTATTGTGTATTAATTTTAGAATATTAAAATATGAATAAATGCTGTCAACTTGCTTTTTCGATGATTGTATTGCTTCTTCTTATTTCTTGTGAGAAAGAAGTTTCACTCGAAGGAGAACCTGTAAACACTTATGGAGGTTTTTCAAGGAATAATTCCTACGAAAGATTTGGTGATTTTTACAGGCAAATCTATTTTGTAGATTCTTATGATTCAGTTTTTGCCGGAGGAACAATTGCTCCTCTGCTTGCTATTTCAGGTTATAAAATTGTATTTCCTTCCTCCGATGGAGAAATTATCTTTTTTGACAATCGTGAAATGATGTGGCATGCGAAGTTGGATTCCGAAAATGTTGCTTCAGCCGGAATGTGTGCCGACCCGAAACAAAACATTTATGTGATTGATAATGCCGGCTTGCTGTATTCATATTCGGTAAAAGGCAAACTGAGATGGAAAAAGTATTTTAATAAAATCACAGACAAAGATATCGTTACTTTTTCTGATTTACTTGCCGTTAACGATGGAATTGTTGCCGCTTCTTCAAATGGTAAGATTTCAAAATTCAATTTCGATGGTAAAATCGTATGGGAAAAAAAGTATAACTCAGCCATATTAAAATATTTCCCTGCCGATGACCACCATTGCCCTTCAGTCTTCCTCGGTTGATGCGGACGGG
>CAZEHW010000151.1:0-8584 GCA_964511865.1 uncultured Hyphomicrobiales bacterium
GGTTATCTTTGCCTCGGTTTCTGTTAGCAGTATTGCAACTTTTTCAAAACGATTTTTTAGCTCTAAATCATCATTTTGTGCCGCTAAAGTCTGTGCCCAATACATTGAAAGGTAGAATGAACTTCCTCGGTTGTCAATTTCATTAACCTTTCTCGAAGGATATCTTGCATTTTCGAGATATTTCCAAACAGCTTCGTCAAGAGTTTTTGCTAATAATGTAGCTTTCTTGTCTCCTGTTTTTTCAGCAATCATTTCTAAAGAAGGTACTAAAGCACAGTATTCACCAAGAGAATCCCAACGAATGTGTCCTTCTTTTAAAAGCTGTTGTACATGCTTAGGAGCCGAACCTCCTGCACCTGTTTCAAACAGTCCTCCGCCATTAAGCAAAGGAACAATTGACAACATTCTTGCACTTGTACCTAATTCAAGTATTGGGAATAAATCTGTAAGATAATCCCTGAGAACATTTCCGGTAACTGAAATTGTATCCTCTCCCTTGCGTACTCTTTCTAATGTGAACTTCATCGCATCAATAGGTTTCATTATGCGAATATCTAATCCGGTAGTATCATGGTCCTTTAAGTACATATTAATCTTTTTGATTATTTCCCTGTCATGTGCCCTGTCTTCATCATGCCAGAATATAGCAGGAGAACCGCTTGCTTTAGCTCTGTTGACTGCAAGTTTAACCCAATCTTTAATCGGTGCATCCTTAACCTGACACATCCTGAATATATCTCCCTTTTCAACTTTTTGCTCTAAAAGAGTTTTACCTGAGTCATCAACAACCCGTATGGTACCGTTTGCTTCCGCTTCGAATGTTTTATCATGTGAGCCGTATTCTTCTGCTTTCTGAGCCATCAAACCGACATTGGCAACATTACCCATAGTTGCAGGATTGAACTGTCCGTTCTTCTTTGCATCCTCAAGAATTACTTTGTACATTGTCGAATAGCATCTGTCCGGTACCATGGCAATGCAATCTTGAAGCTGGTCATCCTTGTTCCACATTTTTCCGCCGTCGCGAACAACATTAGGCATTGATGCATCAACAATGATATTGTTTGGTACATGTAGATTTGTAATTCCGTATCTTGAATCAACCATAGCCAATGGCGGTTGTTTTGCATATACTGCATCAATATCAGCCAATATCTCCGCTTTCTTTTCTGCAGGTAACCTGTCGAGTCTGTCAAGAACATCCTGTAAACCATTATTTAAATTAGCTCCGATTTCTTTTAGAACATCAGCATGCTTATCGAGAGCTTCCTTATAATAAACTGAAACGGCATGACCAAACATAATAGGGTCGGAAATTTTCATCATCGTAGCTTTTAAATGTAATGAAAGCAAAACACCGTCCTTTCTTGCTTCTTCAATTTGCTCAGCATAAAATTTTCTTAATGCTTTTACATTCATTTTTGTAGTATCAATAACTTCACCTTCGAGCAAAGTAAGTTTATCTTTTAAAATTTTTTGTGTGCCGTCTTCCCCGACAAACTCAATCTTAACATTGCAGGCTTTATCCATTGTCATTGCGTTCTCATTACCGTAAAAATCATTTTCCGTCATGTGTGTAACTCTGGCTTTAGAACCTGATTCGGGCCATGGTTTCATCATTTTATGAGGAAACTTTTGTGCAAATTTCTTGACAGACGCCGCAGGTCTGCGGTCTGAGTTACCTTCACGTAAAACAGGGTTTACTGCTGAACCAAGAACCTTTGCAAATCTTTTCTGCAATGCCTTTTCCTCGTCATTCTTTGGCTCTTCAGGATAATCGGGAATTTTATATCCTTTACCCTGCAATTCCTTAATAGCTGCTTGAAGTTGAGGTATTGTCGCACTTATATTAGGTAATTTAATAATATTTGCTTCAGGTGTTTTTGCTAAATCACCAAGTTCGGAAAGATAATCAGATACCTTTTGTTCTTCAGTTAAGTTGTCAGGAAAGTTTGCTATAATCCTGCCTGTTAAAGAAATATCTTTAGTTACAACATCTATACCTGTTCCTTTAGTATATGCCTGAACAACAGGTAGTAATGCATAAGTAGCCAAAGCAGGAGCTTCATCAATTTTTGTCCAAATAATAGTTGCCATTTTTTAAATCCTCAAATTTTATGAATAAATTAATCAATGTTTTCATTAAAAGTATTTAATAATTTTATTTTACTAAATATAAACTTTAAATTTAACATTCTCCTTCGATTAATAAAAACCAAAAAGAGATTTATTTAATAATTTTCCTTGTGAAAATTATTAAATATGATTTTACAGAAAATTTATTGCAATCACAAAATATTAATAAAATTAGTATTTGGAATGTTGCTGATAAGTATTCAAAAATCTTAACCAAGTTTTTTTAGTTTATCATTTTTGCAAGTTGTGGAAATATTAATGATAAAATAATAAAAGTTAAATTAAAAGAAAGAAAAATATATAGGTTAACTATTCAGGATATAATTCAATTTGGATAAACGATTCATCAGTTAATTCTAATATTTGTTTAAAATATCTATCAGAATCCTCCCACGCTGCACTTTCTTTTTCGTAATGTTCCCCGTAACCAATTTTAGTATGGTCAAGAATCTCATCTTTGAAAATTTGAATAAGAACTTCGCCATTATCGGATACTTCATATTTCACATTGCTTAGGGAAATTATGTAGCAATTACTTGACTTTTGGTAATTATAACCTGAACCATTATAATCTCCATAGGCATCATTAGACATGAAATATAAATTTGCAAAAAAATCGTCTATGAATTCGATTGATAAATATTTTGTATAACAATATTCTTCGTCTGCTCCGGATATTTTTCTAAAATCCTTATTACATATAATCCCTGTATCACCAACAGAAAACCGACTTTTACAATCCTTACAATCCAGAGGCATTCCAATCTCCATTTCACTTTTGATTTCATTTGTAAAACTAAATTTCCGGTTAATTCGAGTCTCATAATCATAGTCTTTTACTTCAGGGTCATAAGCTGGATGATCATAGGATGAATGGAAATGACATAATACTGGGATATTAACGGAAATATCAACTCCAGAAAAATTCCATTTTGACAATGGAATTAATTCAAATCTAATATTGGATTTATTTATGATATTAATATTTAATAATGTATCTGGAAAAAATTTACTCGAATAAGCAATAAAAGTAAATGAATCATTTAAATTTTGAATCTGATATTGTTCGTTGGAAATCGAAAGAGACGAAAGTAGTTCAATAGAAATTTTATTTCCCGTCGAATTACTTAATTTGATTAATTTAGCTATATAGGAATTTTGATTATCTGTTATTCTGAAAAAATAAATACCGCGATTCAAAAATAATGCATTAATTTTTATTGTAAAATAACCACTTTTTATATATTTAGTATCTTGATATAAAACTTTTCCATTTAAATCATATATATAGAAGCTGCAATTGGCATCAGAATTTAGATAAAAGGGGATATGAGTGTAATCCTCAAAGGGTAATGGAGATGGAAGTAATTTTTTAAAACTTATCTGATTTAAGTATTCCTGATAATTAGTAAAAATATCAGTATTTATATTGTTGTTAATAACAACCGTATCAATATTGATTGATTCATTAATTATTCTAACACTATCAAGAGTTATGATTTCTTGATTATTTTTATTTACTCCAATAAATTCTATAATATTAGCATAAAGGATGGCATTTGTAAAAAATAAAAGTAAAAGAATTTTCACTTTTATGAAGATTATTAATTTTTTGGATAAAGACTTCATTATTAATACTTCACTTTTTTTAAAAAATTATTAAAAAAATCTATCTATTAACTTTTATTATCATATTCAAATTAAACATTTTTTAATTATAATACAAATATTTCTATAATGCAATTTTTTTTTGTTCAAAATTTGACTGATAACACACTTTCAAATGTAGCTTTCTTTTACCGGTATCAGCGTATAATAATCACTCGTTGAATCCTGATGTATCTGCAAAACACCGGCTCTGACAAGACGTACAATCAACTGAGATGCCCTCCTTTTCGATATGTTGCATATTGTAGCAAAATCCATGACTGTTGCTTTTGTGTGCTTTTCCATATACTCAAAAAGACGCTTCTCGTTATTACCAATGCTTAGCTTTATTGCTCTTGAGTCGGGATTCATTCCCTCCATTATCTTAACCATCTCCCTGCTTGCTATAACAGACTGCTCCCCTACCCGTATGTATGCATTGTTATCTTCAGTATTCATAACCCTGTGCGGTTTTTTCCTGCTTTCAGGGATTGTAACGACAACTACATCTTTCCGGTTTATTTCTACAATTTCAATGTCAGGTTCAATAGGTGGTTCAATGTAAAAGCCGCATGCCTGCTCGATATATTCTATTTCTCCTTTTTCGTTGTCAACACCGTAAATCGAGCCGTCATCTTCGACACCGAAAATTAAATATCCTCCCTTAGTATTTGTCAAAGCAGAAATTTCCTTGGCAATTTTTTCGGGAGTAGTGAATTTCCTTTTGAATTCCGTAGTAGTAGATTCACCCTCAAATATAATATCTTTCAGCTCTAAAAAATCCACTTTCACTCAATTAACAATTGACAATTAACAATTATTTTTTTACATTTTGCTTCCATCAGGTTGAACCATCGGGTAATCAGGAATAATCAATCCCTTTTCAATCTTCCTTAGTTTGCTTTTTGAAAGAGTTTTCCTAATTGCAGACAATCTCTCATAAAAAAGAATACCATCCAGATGGTCAATTTCGTGCTGAATTACCCTGGCTAACAATTCTTGTGCTTCCAATACCTGTTCATTCCCCTTCAAATCATAATATTTCACTTGTACACTCTCAGGACGCCAAACATTTTCATTAAATTTTGGAATACTTAAGCAACCTTCGGACATTTCCACTTCATAATCGGATTCATCCTCAATTTCAGGATTAATCATTACAAGAGGGGGATGTCTGAATTTTTCTTCACTGCTAATAGAAGTATCAACAATTATAAGAGATTTTGAAACACCAACCTGATTAGCTGCGAGCCCTATCCCTTCAGCTTTATACATGGTTTCAAACATATCTTCGACAAGTTTTTTTGTGATACTATCAATCTCGGTAATATCTTCTGTCTGCTTCTTCATCACAGGATGAAAACAATTGTATATTGGTAACTGAGCCATAAAAATAATCTTTAAATAACTAACAAAATAATAATAATTTCAATGAATATCAATCTTTTAATCGACTCAATTTGTTAAATTATATTTTGTCAGAAAACAAATTTTTCAATTATTTGTTAGTGAATTCAAGGAAATTATGAATAATAAACATTCAATAACACGCAGAGATTTCGTTAAAACGAGTACGGCTGTTGCATTAGCCGGAGCTATCGGTAAGTTTGAAAAGGTATCAGCACAAGAGAAACAAGCTCCTGAAAAACCAAAGACAAATCTTGAAGATGCTTTGAAATATCCTAAAACAAAATTTTCACTTCCGGGAAAATATCCCGGATGTGTAGTTGAATTACAAAATTCAAAAGCAATTATTGACGGAAAATTCTCATACGAACAAATCAGCTTTATGATTGACCGTGCAATGATGTTACTTACAGAAAAAGCTGACAATAAAGAAGCATGGAAAACTTTCTTTTCACCAACAGATAGAATTGGAATTAAAGTTAATCCTGTTGCCGGTAAATTGCTTTCAACAAGTCACGAAGTTGTCAGAACCATAATAGCCGAACTTGTAAACATTGGAGTACCATACGAAAATATCATTATTTGGGACAGGAGGGAATTTCAACTTCATGAAGCCGGATTTACTTCGGATAACTTTCCTGCTGTTAAAATTATGGGAACTGAAAGAAAAGATTCCAATGGTTCATTTTACAATGAGGATGGAAAGCTTTACAGTGAAGAAATGATTGATAAAGACTGGTTCTATTGGGCTGATGTTGAAGGAACTTACGACAAGGAAACAATGCCTTATATGGTGAACGGAGGTAAATATTCTTTTTTTTCAAAGATTGTTACTCAATATGTAGATAAAATTATTAATGTTCCAATTCTCAAAAATGCAGGAAGCTCTTTAACAGGTTGTTTGAAAAATATAGCATACGGTTCAATAACAAACACAGCCAGACTGCATAAACCACTTTGGTCGGAAACATGTGCTGATGTCCCTTGTTTTCCTCCGCTCCGTGATAAACTTGTTCTTAATATTATGGATGGGATTAGAGGTTGTTATGATGGTGGTCCAGGTGCAAAACCCGAATTTTTTGAAGATTTTAATACGATTCTTCTTGGCACTGACCCTGTTGCTGTTGATAGAATTGCATATGATATTGTTCTGAGTAAAAGACGTGAAAAAGGTATTCAGAAAGAGATTGTACAAAGTTCTGTTAACTTCCTCTTACTTGCTGAAAAAAATGGACTTGGAGCTTCTGACCTAAAGAATATCGAAATCAAGAAATTTGTTTTTTAACTTTAATATAATAAATGAAATTAACATTTTTAATATTATTATTTATCCTGCAGATAAGATTGTATGCTCATGAAACGAATAATATTAAATTACCTGATATAATTGATTCCAAAGTTGTAACAAAACACTTCAATGGAAATTCTCTTTGGGGATATATTAACGGAGGAGCGGATTTGTATCTCGAATATGGATTTGATAACCTGACACTTCATCTTTTTCAATATAATAATGAACAAATAAAAATTGAATTATATAGAATGACAAGTAATGAAGCGGTTTTTGGCATTTTCTCGGTTTCTTTTAATAAATGCAAAGACTTTGAATTACCTACAAAGTATTTTTGTATAAATAATTATCACGTTCAGATTGCAAGAGGAAAATATTACATCTCAATTATAAACGAAACCGGTAAAAAAGAGACACTGGAATATTGCATAGAAATAGCGAAAAAGTTAATTATTCAGATTGATGATGGATTTGAATTTCCGAATTTTCTTAGACAGAACATTGAATCAGTACAATTCAAAAATATTAAATTATTCAAAGGCGAATTGGGTTTGCAAAACATAAATAGTCATATCACTGATTGGCTTAAACTAAATGATGATTTCATATATTATTTCACCCCTTTGTCAACGGATAGCTGTGAAATTGATTTGTTATTTGTCAAATTCAAAAAGAAATCAGATTTATCAAAGTTTTTATTAAATAACGTAATCAAATTAAATGAAAATAAGTTACTGCATTTAGCTGACAAATCAATTCATATTTTTAATAGAAAAATTTCAAATTTGGAACATATTTTGCTAACAACAGATAAAGAAATAGATTTGAAAAGTATTTACGAAAAGAATTTTAGTCATTGACAAATATTGAAGAAAATATCGAGTTAGCCGCAAAAGCTTTAAAAAAAGCCGATGCGATTATTATTACAGCCGGTGCAGGTATGGGTGTAGATTCAGGATTGCCTGATTTCAGGGGTAATGAAGGATTTTGGAAAGCTTACCCCCCTATTGCAAAACTTGGTATATCTTTTAGCAGTATGGCAAATCCACAGTGGTTTTCTTCAAATCCAAAACTTGCATGGGGTTTTTACGGACATCGCCTGAATTTATACAGAAACACAAACCCTCATTCGGGATTTACAACTTTACTTGAATACGTAAATGAGAAGAAAGGCAATTACTTTGTTTTTACATCAAATGTTGATGGTCAGTTTCAGAAAGCAGGGTTTGATGTGAACAAGATAGCCGAATGTCATGGTTCCATTCATCATTTACAATGCCATTCGGGTTGTACACGTGATATTTGGAGTGCTGACGATATTGAAATCAGAGTTAATGAGGAGATTTTGGAAGCCGAAGAGCCATTGCCAAAGTGCATTAATTGCGGAAGCATTGCCAGACCGAATATTTTAATGTTTGGCGATTGGGGCTGGCTCGACGAAAGAACTTCAGCACAGGAATTAAAATTGGATAAATGGCTTAACTCAATTGTTAATAAGAAAATAGTCATTGTTGAATGCGGTGCGGGGTCTTCCGTTCCAACAGTAAGATATAAATCCGAATCTGTAGCCGCTTCGAGAAATGCCACTCTAATCAGGATCAATCCAAGAGAATATCAGGTACCTCACGGACATATTTCAATACCTTTGGGAGCTAAAGAAGGAATTGAGAAAATCTTCGAGAGAATTGCAGTTCGTGATATGTGAAAAGTCTTTCGGCAGGCTCGGGACGAAGGGAGGGCCTTAGAAGACAGAAGATAGAAAATAGAAGGACACAGCCCTTGGTCCCCTCTTGATATAGGGGAGATTAAGAACACAGCCATTAATCCCCCCTACTGCAATTATTTACTTGCCTTTTTGCTTTGAAATTTGAATATGTTTTTGTGATAATCTACCTTTTCAGATTCGCATCTGTTGTCGCTGTAACCCACAATCCAATAAATATATAACGTTGTAGATTCCGAAATTGCATTAAAAATGCTGTTTTTTTATCTTTTTTTATCTTTTTTATCTTTTTTTATCTTTTTTTATCTTTTTTATCTTTTATTTTTTTTTATATGTCGTAAATGTCGGTCATTAGTTTTAAGCAATGACACTGTAAGTAG
>CAZEHW010000152.1:0-8569 GCA_964511865.1 uncultured Hyphomicrobiales bacterium
ACCTAATTCAAATGAAAAGAAAACAATCGCCTTTTCTCCAGACGACAGGTATTTGGCAGTTGCTTATGAATCAAAAACTGGTATCGAAATTTGGGATATTGAATTAAGAGAGAAGGTTTATCAATATTTAAGAAATCCTTTAGGTTCATATTTATCGGTTGGAACAAGTCAAGATGGAAAATATATTGCAGCAGGTACTGGTATGAGACTTTACTTATATAAATCATACTGGTCAAATGTTTCTATCCCTGAAAGCATAATACAAGCAACTATAACCTATCCTAACCCTGCTGAAAACATATTCAATATTGAATTCGATTTGATACAAAATAATAATACTATTATTGACATTGTTGATTTATCAGGAGTTTCAGTTAAAGTTATTGACAATAATTATTTGTCTGCCGGACATTACATTTATTCTATTAATATTTCTGATTTACCAGCAGGAGCATACACGCTGAGAATAATGTCGGGAAATTTTTCCTTTATTGGGAAAATAATTAAGAATTAATAAGGGAATTGAAATAGTTTCGGCTTTAGCCACAAATGTTTTGGACTAAAGTCCGGGAGTTTTTCGTTTTTTCTTACCACGACTTGAAAGTCGTGGCTATTGTGTTTTTCAATAGCCACGAGCTTTAGCTCACGGGTTTATATTTTCAATTTGTTCTGGCTTTAGCCATAAATGTTTCTCTTTTTCACTTACCACGACTTGAAAGTCGTGGCTAGTGAAAATAATTTATATTTCAATCACTTTTCTTATGCCGATGAAACCTTTGGCTTTTCTTTCCAATGCTTTGAGTGATGCCTCGACAATTTCTTTAGAAGTCAGACCGAATTTTACTTGTAATTCCTCAGGTTCACCGCTGATTCCAAATCTATCTTTTACGCCTACGAATTCCATAGGTACAGGATAATTTTTTACGACAACTTCGGCAACAGCACTTCCCATTCCACCATGAATCTGATGTTCTTCTGCAGTAACAATACAACCACATTCTCTTGAGGCATTTGTTATTGTATCGACATCCATTGGTTTAATGGAAGCATTGTTGATAACCCTTGCAGAAATACCTTTCTTATCAAGTTCTTCAGCGGCAAGGAGAGCTTCCCAAACCAAGAGACCGCATGCGATTATTGCTATATCGGCACCTTCCCTGAAAACCTGTGCTTTGCCTATTTCGAAAGGAGTATCTTCATTTGTAAACTTAGGAACAGCCGAACGACCGAAACGGATATATGCAGGACCAAACATCTCCCCTATTGCAATAGTTGCTTTTTTTGTTTCCGTGAAGTCGCAGGGAACAATTAAAGTCATGTTAGGCAGAGTTCTCAAAATGGATAATTCTTCGAGTGCCTGATGAGTCGCTCCGTCCGGACCAACGGTTATGCCTGAATGTCCGCCACCGATTTTTACATTAGCATTGTTGTAACAAACGGAAATTCTAAGCTGGTCGGTATTACGAAAGGCGGCAAAAGCACTGTAGCTTGACATGAATGCTATCTTTCCGGACAGAGCCATTCCAACAGCTATAGTTGTAGCATTTTGCTCGGCTATACCAATAGAGAAAAATCTATCAGGGAATTTATCTCTGAAATAAGAAGTCATAACAGAACCGGTAATATCGGAACCTAAAACAACAACATTATCATACTTATTACCAAGTTCGACCAATCCTTCGCCAAAACCGTGCCTTGTGGGCTTTTTACCGAGCAATTCAAATTTTTTCATTTTTTACTAAATTAATTTTTAAACAAAATTCAACTTTTTATTATATTAATGTATGATTTTATCTTACTGATTGAATCAGTTCTTTTATCTTAAAATATTTCACATAATCCTGCAACTTAAGAGAAGACTTAGGAAGTCTTGTAGCATCAATACGGCAAATAAACCTGTCAGCGACTAAAACAAATAAAGCTCCCTCTTTCATTGTATTATCCCATAGAAGATATCCTTTGCTATTTGCAATTACAAACTCTTCGGTTTCCCTCCCCGCTTCGATTGGAGGTTTCGCAAATAATTTTATTTCATAATCAGGGATAAATCTATATTCTCCGTAATCTGTTATGCTGTATTTTAGAAAGCCGTTGTTTGGAAATACATATTCGCTTGAAGCAACAGTATAAGTATCATCTTCCTCATCAACCATCCCTGTTTTATCAGGAGTTTTGTTACTTCCTGGAACATTATTAGGTAAAAATTTCGCTAAAATAATACCGTCAATTACTTTTGATGGTTCTGCCAGTTTATTTTTTTCGTCGCTTTGAATGTTGTCAACCTCGGACTCGGGAACTAATCCTTTTTGTTCTCCTTGTCCCTTTTCTTTATTCTCGCTGCATGAAAATACAAAAAACAGCATAAAAGTAAAAATCGCTATATATGAAATACTTTTTCTCATTATTCTGATTATTATTTAAGTTCCTCTAAAGCAATAGTTGCCTGTTCCTCATTGGGAGGGTTACCATGCCAGTTGTAGTTATCGTGCATGAAAGAAACCGATTGCCCCATAAAAGTTTTTGCAATAATTACAGTTGGTTTATTGATTTTATTTTTATGATTTTTCTCAAATGAATTGAAAGCATTAATAATCTGATTGAAATCATGACCGTCAATTTCTATAACTTCAAATCCAAAAGATTCAAATTTCTCTTTAATAGGATAAATACTCATTACATCTTTAACCCTGCCGTCAATTTGGCAATCATTATTATCAAGTATCCAGCAAAGATTATCGAGATTGAAGTTAGAAGCTGACATTGCGGCTTCCCAAACCGAACCTTCCTGCATTTCTCCATCGCCTGTTAAACAGAAAACTTTTCTATCGTTTCTATCAAGAAGTTTATCGCTCATAGCCATACCAACCGCAATTGAAATACCCTGTCCCAAAGAACCGGCGGCAGTTTCGATTCCGGGTAAACCGACATCCAAAGCAGGATGTCCCTGCAGACGACTCCCGTATTTTCTTAATGTACTTAACTCAGAAACAGGAAAATACCCGGCTCTTGCAAGGCAGGAATATAATATGGGGCATAAGTGTCCACCACTGAGGACAAATCTGTCTCTTTCATTCCAGTCCGGCTTTTTAGGGTTATATTTCATGAATCCGCCAAAAAATAAAACGGAGAAAATATCGGCTAAGCCCAAGGGTCCACCGCTGTGTCCGGACTTTGCAAGATATAAGCTTTTAATAATATCACGCCTTAGCTCTAAAGCAATATCCGCAAACTCATTGGTTTCCCGTTTTTTATTATCAAATTTTCTTTCGTCGAAACAAACTTCTAATGTCATAATTTTATAATCAATATTTAATAAAATGATAAGACAAATTACAAAACAAATTTAAGATAATGAAATATGAATCATTTAATTGGAAAATTTGTTGATTAGTTTTCTAATGAAATCGATACTGAAAATATTTTAATTAGAATTCATTGTCACGAATTAAATTTAATTTAATAAAAAACAACTCTTTTTTAATAATTACGTCTAAAACAAACATGATAGTTTTGTAATAACTTTAAATAATCAGGAAATACAATGAAAAATATAAATAGATTCTCTGCAATTAAGAGTAAATTTAAAACAGCTTTATTGATTGTTTTATTATCAATAATCCTGGTCAGTATGCTCTTTGCTCAAGAAAATGTTAAAATTGATTCTATCAGGACATCTGCTCAATGTGAGATGTGCAAAGAAAGAATTGAAAATCATCTGAATAAACAGGAAGACATATTAGAATCGGTTTTAGAGGTCGAAACAGCTATTTGCACTGTTAAGTATGATTCAACTAAAATCACTATTGACGATATCAGGAAAGAAATATCTTTAGTCGGTTACGATGCTGATGATGTGAAAGCAAACAAACGTGCTTATAATAAATTGCCAAAGTGCTGTAAGAAAGCGGAAGACAGGTAATTGTTAATGGTTAATTGTTAATGGAGAATTTTGAATTTGAATAGTAGAATCTTCAAGTAGCAGATTTATTAAATTTATATCATATTTTCACAAAGTAACTCTATGGCATTAATAATTTTAAGTAAGCTTATTTTTTTAAATAATAACTTAATTCAAAATTGTCATTCAACAAACATTAAACCACTGGATGTGATTTTCCAATCTTCACCATCTTTCATTAAGTGTGCTCTATACCAAGCATACACATTTTTAAAGAAAACCGAAGCTTCTTTTAAATTGGATTTAAGTTCAATATTTAATACCAATGGAAAAGACTCTATATGATAATATCCACCCCAATGCCCTGGAATGATTTTTACTAATTGATTTAAAAAATTAAGCCTGCTTTGAGTTTCTCTCAAAGGTCTTGGAAGATGATAAATAGTCCCTTCGCTATATTCTATTCCTAAAAATTTATTAATGGTTTCTAAAAAATATTTATCACAGAATACAATTTGTTTATCTTGCATCATAAGTTTGGGTGAAAAATCATTGAAAGTAATATTTGATATTTCTCTATAATAACTTGTTTTATCATTTATAATTCTCCAGGAATTATATTTTCTAGGCTTTTCAAAAGTTGAATCAATAATTTTTACAGAAATACTATTTTGAACTAATATATATTTTACATTTGAATAAATTTCTTGATATTCATCCTCATATTCCCCATGTCCCCAGTATGGAGCTGAATAACTTTTTAAATTTTGAGGTTTATAAAATATTTTAAATATCTTATATACTTCCTGTTCAATTTCAGGCTTTAATTTCAGATCTTTATCTTCGCATGGTATTGTAAGTTTTAACCGAGCATTAAAGAAAGTATCAAGCATTGTCTTTGATTTATTCTTATAGGCATACTCTAAATATGCTAATGAACTTAAAGAAACATAATAATTATGAATATTTTCTGATTTTTTTCTTGCCAAATCTTGATAATCAAATCCTTTGCTAAATATATTATTTCTATCTTCATCTTCAGTAGTATCTGAAACAAAAACATATGATGCTGTTATTTTTTTAAAATCACAAATAAGTTCATTATATTCGTTCAGACTTCTTGTAACCAGTATAAATGTGATTATATAATCAGATTCTTCCTTAGAACATAGCGAAATATATATTGCCTTATTATTGCCAACAAAATATGACAATTTTTGATCATTATTTTCGCCAATTTTAACATTATCATTCTTCAACCCTGTTACTAATGAAAACTCATCTTTGTATTTATTTTGTAAAGAATCCACAAAACTCTGTAATGAAGGACATCTCGATGAAATTTTTGAAACTGTATAAACCATTATGGATGGAAAATCGATATTATCAATTTGATATTGATAAGGGAAAATATTTAAAAACATGGAAGTATCATAAGGTCTAAAATCCTTGTTAAGAATTATATATTGACCATTATTTATTTCTTCTTTTGCTGTATAATTCCAACCTTCTGGTATTTCGATAGAATATTTGAAAGAATTATGTTTAATTTCTTCTCTCTCCTGGCTGATCAAATTTAATGAACAGGAACTTATTGTTAATAGGATAACAATAAAAAGGAAATTTTTTTCAAGATTCCCTTGATTCCTAAGTAGATATCTAATTTCTTTCATAGAATTCATTTTCACAACTCCAGCTACAATTTCAGCTTATCATCTCATACTTTTTGTAAATATCAAATATTTTGAAACATTAATTTAAGAATATTTTTATAATAAATAATATGCTTTTTTGTATGTAGAAGTAGATTTCATAATACCTATACATAAAACACCCCTTTGTCCCCTTTTGATAGAGGGGAGATTATTTTATTTGAAGAAGCGATTATGCCATAGCGACAAAGTCATTAAGGAGAAGATTTGCAAGCCCTGATTTTGCTTGCCTGATTTATGGAGTAAGAATAATTTATTGATGTAATCTTTATTGAAGATTTTATCTTTTACAAAATATGAATCCATGACTGTTGAGTATGCAAAATTGTACCAGTCGTTACGAAGCCATTCGTTAACAGGAGCCCAAAAGCCCTGCTTTTTGCGGTAAACGATTTCATGAGGCAATATTGATTCCACAGCTTTTTTTAATACATTCTTCGTGGCAGTTCTGTTTGGTACTTTGATTTCAGGAGGAATTGACATTGTAAACTCGACAAGCCGATGGTCTAAAAACGGAACTCTTGCTTCAATGCTGTGAGCCATTCCTATTTTATCAACACGCATTAATAAAAGCTCAGCTAATCTTTGCTGTAACTCCACATAAGCAATACGCTGTAGATAATCAGCATCACTCTTTAAGGACAATGCTTCATTGTGGAGCATCTCAGCATACTTTTCAGGAATATCAATGAGATGTTGATATTTCGGTTCAAAGAGTGCTGACTGCTGTGTCGGTGGAAGCATCGAAACACCCGACCAATATAATTGATTGTTGTATGTTCCGCGTCTGAGATACTCAAGCATCAGCATTTGATTTTTATATACAAGAGCCGGTTTTGCCAATCCATAAGTCATCTTTCTCATGAACTGAGGCATTGACTGATAGTATTTCCACCATGTTTTATAGAAATTGTAATCCCTGAGCATCCAGTTATAACCGCAGAATTGTTCGTCACTGCCCTCCCCTACCTGAATGACGATAGTTCCTGAATCGCGAGTGAGTTTGCTGAGGAAATATAAAGGCATACAGACAGGGTCTGCGTTTGGTTCGTCCTCGTGCCATGTTAAATCTTCGAGAATCGGGAAAGCATCGTTGTGGTCAATCAGAATTTCACGATGATTAGTTCCGTATAGTTTAGCAATCTTCCTTGCATAATCCAGTTCGTTATATTTTTCCAATTCTTTGAAGCCGACAGAAAAAGTATCAACAGGTCTGTCCATCAGCTCAGCCATGAGAGCTACATTTAAACTTGAATCAACACCACCGCTCAGGAAAACACCGAAAGGAACATCGCTCATCATTCGGTCTTTAATAGCCTTCCTGAGTAAACTTAGTACTTCATCATGAATTTCGTTTTCTGATAATTTTGTGTATTCCTGATTTTGCTTAAGCGATGACCAATATCTTTTAATTTCAACTTCACCATGTTTGTTCAGTTTTAAAAAGTGTCCGGCAGAAAGTTTT
Source organism: uncultured Hyphomicrobiales bacterium (assembly GCA_964511865.1). GTDB lineage: Bacteria > Bacteroidota > Ignavibacteria > Kapaibacteriales > UBA2268 > ChocPot-Mid. Next base: position 7,076 of record CAZEHW010000152.1, read on the forward strand.
TTAATATTTTTAAATAATGATTCGCGGTTTGAAGACATTCCCCAGTTCAGATAATTCGGAAGTTCGTTAAAATTTAATTCAGGAGAAATTGAGGGATGTTGTAATATTGATTTAATTTCGGAACCAAAAACAAACCTGCCATTTTGAATTGTATAATAAAATGGTTTGATTCCAATACGGTCTCTTGCGCAGAAAAGTTCTTTTTTTTCTTCATCCCAAACTGCAAAAGCCCACATACCCAGCATCTTTGAAACAATTTCAGAACCCCATTCTTTGTATCCGAGAAGAATTGTTTCCGTATCAGAATTTGAGCGGTACTTATAACCCTTAGCAATCAGTTCCTGTCGGATGTCTTGATGATTATAAATTTCTCCGTTAAAAACAATTGTAAATCTGCCGTCGGGAGTTGTCATTGGCTGATTACCTGCTTCGCTAAGGTCTATGATAGCAAGGCGTCGAAAAGCAAGACCACAGCGTCTGTCATTAGACATCCACTGACCATCGGAATCAGGTCCACGGTGAATTATTACATCACTCATGGATTTGAGTACAGATTGATTTATCTGAGATTCATAACTGCTATACTCGACTATGCCCGCTATGCCACACATAATATTATATTTCCTTATCAGAAATTTTTTGAAGCAAACCATTAATTTCAGATCTATGAATTATTTTAAGCATTTCTTTAACGGCATTTTCGATTCCAACATATATTGAACGAGAAATTATGGAGTGACCGATGCTTAATTCATGAATGTTTTTTATTTGAGCAACAGGGTGGGTATTCGAATAGTTCAAACCATGACCGGCAGCAACTTTTAAATTTAAATTAAATGCATATTGGGTTGCTTTATCTAAGCGGCTCAATTCATTTTTAATTGATTTTTCATCTTTGAGATTGGCATAAACTCCGGTATGCAATTCAACCATATCACCACCTACTTTTTTAACGGCATCAATTTGTTTGCTATCAGGTTCTATAAAAAAGCTGACAAAGATATTTTTTTCGTGCATTCTTTCAGTTAATTTTTTATACTTGAGGATATTTGAAGCAACATCCAAACCACCTTCTGTTGTCAGTTCCTGACGTTTTTCGGGAACAATCGTTACCATATCAGGTAAAGATTTAAGAGCAATTTTAATTATTTCTTCGTTTGCAGCCATTTCCAAATCGAGTTTCCCTGTTACCATTTCCCTAAGCAGACTCAAATCCCTGTCGTTGACATGTCGCCGGTCTTCACGTAAATGGCAAACAATTCCGCTTGCCCCAGCAAGTTCTGCTTTTAGTGCGGCAGTAACAGGTTCAGGTTCGTTACCTCCACGTGCGTTGCGAACAGTTGCAACATGGTCAATATTAACATTTAAAGTTATCATTTTTTTATCCAAAATTTATTTAATATAAAAACAAAAATATGAAAATTTGAGGAGAAAAAGGTTTTTATCCATCAAATTAAAAAGGACGGGCAAATACCCATCCTTCTTGTAATTACA
>CAZEHW010000153.1:0-8550 GCA_964511865.1 uncultured Hyphomicrobiales bacterium
TTAAGATATATTTTCACAAAACGGTCATTCCATTTTATTACCGTTATTTCTATTATTTCTCTGATTGGAATAGCTATAGGAGTAGCCGCTTTAATAAGTGTCATGTCAATTTTTAACGGTTTCAGAGATTTCACGGAAAAACAATTAATCGGTTATGACCCTCATTTGAGAATAGTTCCAAAGGAAGGTGCATGGATTGAGAATGCTGATTCATTGGCTTTTAGTATTAAGAATTTATCAGAAGTAAAACAGAGTGAGCCAATAATTCAAGGAAGAATTGTTGCGATAAAATCCGGAAATATGCAGGTATTCAATTTATCTGCAGTGAATCAGGATAAACTTAATAGTATTTCAGATATTAAAAAGACAACTGTCCTTGGTACATTTTATATTGGAGAACTTAAGGGAACACCAACAATAACTTTAGGAGTGGGCTTAGCTGATAGAATCAAGGCAATGCCGGGCGATACAATTTCACTGACTTCTCCAAAATTAATTGAAACATCAATTAAATCTTTCAGAATGGCTTTTCCTGTGAGAGCTATAGTAAGTGGTTTGTTTCAGACAAACGATAAAAATTTTGACAATTTAAATGGTTTTACATTGGAAAAAGTTGGAAAACAACTGTTTTCCCCTCCTGCAAATTCAGCTTTTTCAATTGACATTAAACTCTATGATATTGAAAAGGTTAAAAACGTTAAAGCCAAATTACAAAATTCATTACCAAAAAATCTTGATGTATTAACCTGGTATGATTTACATAAGCAGTTATTTCAAGTCATAGAATTCGAACGTATGCTGGCTTTTATTGTAATGAGTCTGATAGTCATTATTGCAGTATTTAATGTACTTGCATCCCTCTCTATGACAGTTGTAGAAAAAAGGCAGGATATTGGAATATTGAAAGCCCTTGGGTCGAGTGATAAGGATATTCTCAAAATATTTGTGTTCCAAGGTTCCATGATAGGATTTATCAGCACCGTGTTTGGTGTACTAATCGGCTTAGGATTTTGTTACGGACAAATATATTTTAGCTGGTTCAAAATTGACGGAGCAAATTTCCTGATATCTGCAATACCGGTATTAATAAAATGGACTGATGTAATAATAATTGCTTTCTTCTCTTTAATATTATCTGTTTTAGCTTCAATTTATCCCGCAAAAAGAGCGGCTAAAACAATAATTATTAATTCGATACATTCTGAATAAATGAAATTTTCATTTTCTATTATTTATTTCTTTAGTAATTTTAAGTTTTTAATAATTTTTAAATTTGTATAAATATGGATATAAGAAACTTTAATATAAAAATATTATTATTGATTGGATTAACTTTACTCAATAATCAGGTTTTATTGAATCAGACCAAGGGATATACTGTCATTGTTCAGGGGAAGGTAATTGATGTTAATTCCGGAAAACCGGTTGGAACTCAGCTATTATTTATTGATGAAAAGGGTAAAAAATCAAGTGGTAAATCCAATTCAATTGATGGTACATTCCAACAGCCATTGAATTTCGGCAGTATTAATACAGTTTTAATAAAGGGTTATTTACCTGCTGACAATCATCTGACAATTGATTTAACTCAAAAAAATCAGTATGAGGAAATGGCATTAGATATTTATGTCAAACCATTTGAAGCTAAAACCGAGCTTTTCAATTACAAATTCTTTGAGCCGAATGATTCAGTAGTAATAAACAAAGAAGAGTTTAAAGAATTAAAGACTTTTCTTGATTTCAACCCTAACATCAAACTTAATTTTGTCATTAGTTCTTATGACTCTTGGTTCAATAAATCAAAAAGAAGGATTGAAAAGACTGACAAAAAAGGTAAAATATCTTACAAAACCGTATCTTACTCGACAAAAGAACAACTTTCAGACTTGCTTGATGCAAGGATTGTATCTTTAAGAAATGAGCTAAAGGAAAATAATATCTTTATAAAAATAGATGCTTTCGTCAAAGACTTGCAGGTTGTGCCAGAGAGCAAGAAGAAAATGAAAAGAGCTATACCGGGAAAATCAAGAAAGTATGAATATTATACCCCTGAATTTGATAATGTGAAAATTGTAATTGCGAAATAGAATTATTTTACTTTATTTCTTCTTCTTATTTTTCAGCAGGGCTTTTGTTTCGTTTTCCATAACTCGAAAGACTACAATTCTTTTAATCAAATCTAATGGCAAAGGTTTTTCATGAGGAAACTGAACAGCCCCCTTTGAACTTTTATATTCCGATAACTCCTGCTTAAAAGCTTCAATTCCCGTAGAAGTTGGATAAAAACCGATATGATTTTTAAATGCCGCAAAATATACCAATATTCCATGATACTTAAAAGCCGGCATTTGATAACCAATTACTTCTTCGGCTTCCGGAATATTTTTTTTAATAATCTGCCGTATCTTCTCAAGTCTTTTTCCTATCTCAACCGGATAGAGTGATATATAATCATCAATGTTTTCAACTGTTTTCTCAGTAATATCTGATTTCATTTCTTCTTCAAATTCCAAATAAGTAAAATCGAATTAATCATTAATAGAACCATTAGAGTTATATATGATAATATCTCAATCACGTCCCTTGAAAGCCTTCGTTAATTCTGTTATATAAAATCCATAGAATAAATAAGATGTTTTCGAGAACAGCTCACCATCTTAGTAATAATTCAAATTGTTCTTTCATTTTTTTCCATATTTCTTTCATTTTTTATCCTTGAAAAAAGTTTCACCTTTAATTAACCAAGAATATCCAAACGCAATAAGTGCAACGGCTTCAAGAATTAGAACCGGCTTATAACAAGAAATCCAGGTTTCCTGAAAGAAAAGAAAATAAACAAATATTAGTAACATCGAAGCAGCCATTATGATACCGCAAGTCCTGAAGATTCGATTTCTTATTCTTTTGCGTCTTTTTAACTTTTTTTGGTCGGTTTTAGTGAAAAGGAAAAATGAAACATAAGCTAAAGTCAGAAAGTATAGAGATGCAAATGACAGATGTATCCACATCGATGAATAATCACAAATTCGAAAAATCCCGACTTTTTCATATGACACAGGATCCATAGAAGTAGGGAATATTGCTATACCCAAAGCAAAAACCCCGCTCAAAATCATAAAAATATGGTCATTATCGTGCCCTTTATAAGTAGAAAGGAAAAGCCCAACAGCAAACATTAAACCAATAAAAAAATCCCGCATATTTGTGTAATAATAAAGACTGATTGACCCCTGTACCCCGGTATCACAATTGTTAATGAATCCTCCAATTACAACAATAAATGGCAGTGCCATACCGAGTATCCCTATCAGGCGACGCAATGTCATGTAGGAAATAATTGTGCCCGAATTTACCTTATTTGTTTTCATGGGTTTACCTTTCGAACTGATTATTAATAAAATCCATATTTTAAAAAGTACAAGTTAATAAAAATAAATTAATTAGAAAATTCATTTTTCACAAATTCGGTTGTAAGAATCTATATTTGAGCAATTAAAACCAATAAAATTATTTCTTGATGATTTAATATTATACCTAAAAAGAATATAAATTAGTCTCTCTTTTTCATCTCTTCCAAAATGTATCTTTTATTTTTGTAAATCATTTCGAAAAAGATTCTTAATGTATCATCAACCAAAATCTTGTAGTTTTTAGGTTGTTCTAATGTTCTAATCAGTAATTCAGTTTCTTTGACAAAATAAATTTTAATAAAATTTGATATTTAGTAACAAAATTATAAAAAAATGTGTTAATTTTAACATATTAATCTATTAGTAGAGGAGATTTTATGAAAAACATTATAATCTATGTTACAACCCTTACTGTAATTATTTTTAATAACGACATTTTTGCACAAGCTATTTGGAATCAAACCGAAGGTCCCTGTGGCGGCAATATAATATTGATAGCTACCGATTATAAAGGCAATTTGTATGCAATAACTGAGGATTATGTTTTATTTAAATCTACAAATAATGGAGACTTCTGGCAAAAGAAAAAAGATAGTGTTACGACAATAGCTTTTGACAGCAGCCACAACATTTACCTTTCTATTTATGGCCAGGAAATGGTAGATGGATGGAGAATCGAAATTTATGACGATGAGTTAAAATATAAAGACATTCTTGTTGAAGATAAATACGCTACATGGCGTTACCTTGAGCAGATTGTTTTAACAAATAAGGACTATATTTTAATTAATAATCCATGGTCGGATTTGATAATGTCATCAGATAACGGTAATTCATGGAACTCCATATATGAAGAACCCTACAATACGGTAGCTGTGGATTCAAATGAAAATATTGTTTTAACTTATATGAGCGGAACAGTTGGACAATCGAGTGACTATGGAAAATCATGGAATTATATACATCTTGATAGCAATCAATTTCACAGTGGTATTTTCAATGTTGTTTATAATAAAAAATTTAACAGGTTTATTACTTCCGGTATTGACAGTATTATATATTACTCTACTGACGGAGGAATTAACTGGATGCATTCAAGTCAAATTATGCCGCTGAACTATATTAGGGGAATGGCTGTAAATTCCGAAGGAGATACTTTTATAGGTGGAGATTCATTGTTTTTTTATTCATCTGATGGCGGTGATAGTTGGAACGTTATGGGTGGTTTTTCAGGTTTTAACATGAGTTCAATAGTTTGTAAAGGTGACAGCATTTTTACGGGAAATTATTATAACGGAATAATTTGTTCAGGTGATATGGGTAAAACGGTTACTATAAAAAACAAGGGTTTGAAAAAAGCTCATATCACGGATTTAAAAATGGCAAAGAATGGTTATTTATTTGCAACATCGGAATCAGGCATATTTCGCTCCACAAATGAGGGAATGGACTGGGAACAAGTTAAAATTGCCAAAAGTTACACAAATACTATTTATGCTATTTTATGTTTGGAAAATAATGTAATATATGCAGGAGCCGAAGACGGATTATATAAATCAACAAACGATGGAAGTACATGGCAGAAATTAAATTTTCCCGGCTCTTGTTCCGCTATAGTTCAGTCTGAGTCCGGTACAATTTATGCAGGTCATGGATATGTTTATAATTCTAATGACGGAGGTTTGAGCTGGCAGATTGTTAGTTCAGAAATGTTGGGTTGGATTAAATCGATCGCAGCTTTTGGTGATAATTATGTTTTGGTAGGTACTCACAGCAGTGGGATATATTTTACAGAAGATAATTGCAAAACATGGCGACGGCTTCCAGTTTATGGAATAGAAGATTACGGTTCAATAGTTAAATTTGATAATTCCGGTAATTTATATATAAATATTTCTTATTGGTGTGTTGGTGGTGGAACATGGCGGTCTCTCGATACGGGAAAAACATTTGAAAAGCTCACAACACCTTTTGATGCGCTTGATTTTATGGAACTTGATAATGAAGGAAATCTTTTTGCAGGTTATTGGCATGATGTTTATTATTCAAAGGATAAAGGCAGCACTTGGAACCTTATAAACAAAGGACTCGAGGACGTTTCCGTTTCGTCTTTCTTTCCAATTGGGGATAACAACAAAGGTTTTCTTGGTACGTTTCACGATGGGGTTTTCAAATGTGATGAACTTATGGATATAGCCGAACAACAAGTTGGAAATAATGGAGATTATAAAATTTTTCCAAATCCTGCAAATGATTATTTCATTATAAAGGGCAATGTGAATAAGATACAAATTACATTATATGATATAATTGGTAACGAAATATTGAATCAGGAATATGCGGGTAGTAAGGTTGATATATCGAATTTGCAAAAGGGAGTTTTTTACCTTGTTATTAGATATAAATCATCGAATATACAAGTATTACAATTAATCAAATATTAATTCCTTTTTTTAGGATTTGTTTATTCCAAAATCAATTACACTCACATTCAATCAACCTAAAAGGCAAACTCGTAAAATCGCATTAATAAACTCCCTTATATAAGTTCATAATTCTATTTAAAACTGACTCTTTTTCAACTCTTCTAAAATATATCTTTCATTTTTGTAAATCATTTCGAAAAAGATTCTCAATGTATCGTCAACCAAAATCTTGTGCCCTGCCATCTTCAATTGGTAATACATTTGTATGTCCTGCAATTGCTTATACATACTCTGCAATTCTTCGGTAGAAATGTTATTGTTTAGCTTTGATTGTATATCGAGTGTCTTTTGAAAATCAGCACCAATGGTTCTTCTTCTCCTCCTTTTACGCCAAAGCAAAAAGCCCATCATTGCGGTATATAGACCACCGACACCGGCACCGATTTTTGCTAACAACTCGCCATATTTCTCCAAAAAATTTGGTGCATTTTTGTCGAGGTAACGTATTGTTCCTTCATGCAATGGATAAGCAAATCTTATGTTATTAAAATTCGAACCGTAGGTTAGCATATCAATATAATCGGTTTCTTCTATAGCAACTTTCACAAAATCGTAAATGAATTCATCGTCAACATCAGCACGCGTTGCTAATATAAAGTCTTCCCTGATAGTCAGAACTGGGGTTTCGGGAAATTCTCCAAAAGCACCTTTTGGCAATAGATATGGTGTGAAATAAGTATTCCTAAGGCAAAAACCCTCAGCTTTTGAGCCGTTACGGAACAAACGATAATCATCGAGACTATACAGCACAAACTCCTTGCGTGAGTTAAGAAACTTGTGAAGCCGCCCGTTTGTTGAAAAATCATTTGATGCAAAACCGACTTCAATGTCGTAAGGTATTGGTTTGTTTTTCTTATAAGCACCCCAAAAACCGATTTTAGAAATACTGTCCCGGACAATTGGACTCATCTTCTTTACATCTTCATCTTGCATGTTCAACTTACTTTTAAGGAAATTAACTTTTTCAATGTTAACACCAAAATCTGAAAGAATTTTTTTGATAAAGACCGTTTCATTACTTAAAATGGCAACTGTACGGTTTTCAAAAAGCGATTCAATATTGCCGGGTGATATTTTATCTTTGTTGTAAATGATATAAAATATTCTTGAATTAATCGGCAGAACAGCTTTAATGTTAATATTTTCAAGATTATTTGTATCCTCACCGATATAATTCGAGTTGGAAATAACAGCCATATCATAGGAACCGTCAAGTAATAACTTGTAATTGGTAGTAAATAAAAATGATCTATCTTCGACAAGATTAAACTTAAATCTTTTGCCAATGGTTTTGACAAACTCATTATTAATTTTATCAAGCTTTTTGTATTCAGGCATTCTCTTTGAAGCAGAGACCGCTATTTTAAAATTTCTTTTATTGTTGCAAGATATCAGTAATCCTGCACTCAATAACAGTATCATTAACAGTTTGAATTTCATGTTTAACTCAATAGTAATTTATTTAATGATTAATTTCACAAATATAAGAAATTTAATTCTTGTATTAAAGCTATGTTACTTTTTGAAACGAGTAACAAGGTTTACCCCACTTCAAATCTTCGGTCAGATCACAGCCAAGAACAATAGCTCGCAACTTCTTCATTTCTTTTTGCCATTTTTTGGCTATACTTAGCAATATATTTAGTTTTGGATATATTTTATTTAGTCATTTATTTTTGTTTGAAATATTTTTTACAATTTTAAATATTTTTTCTTTTTCAATTTCCAAATTTTTGACCAGTTCTACGTTATTTACGATTTGTCTCTGGTCTATCAATCTTTAATTATTTTTAGTTTGCTAATCTTTTCATCATTCCTTTAAATATTATTGCATGAAAAGGCAACAATGAATACCAATAAATTCTTCCCCAAAGACCAAGCGGCCTGAAGGTTGCAGTTTGATTTAATATATTTTCATTGTCAATTTTGAATTCAAGCCAAGCTTCACCGGGTAATTTCATTTCGGCATATAGCAAGAATCTCATTTCATCTTTATTTGCATATAAAACCCTCCAGAAATCAAGGGATTCGCCGGCTTCAATTTCAAACTGATTCTTTCTACCTCTCCTAAGTCCAACTCCACCCTGAATCTTGTCCCATATACCTCTGATTTGCCATAAAAAATTCGCATAATACCATCCTGTTTCACCTCCAATAGACCATATTTTCTTTAAAGTAGAATCAATATTCTCGATAGTAATTTTTCTTTCATCTTTTAATACCCATGCAAGAAATATCCCTAATGATTCATTATAAACTTTTATGGTATTCTTGCTATACCTCTTCTGTGTCAGGTATTCATTGAAACGTCTCAAACTTTTACCTATTTCTGTGTCTTCTGATATCTTCACAGGAGTCAATCTCTCATTCATCCGATCCTTCTTTATCCCGAAAAATTCAATCTCTGCAATACCATGAAATAATTGCTCTATTAATTTCATGTTTTCTGCCGAATCCTTTATATGCCATACTCTTAGTCTACCGCTCCAAAAAGCCCCATCTAACTTTTTCACTATACTTATCAACTCATCATCATACTCAAATTTAAGAAATATACAGGGTTTGCCCTCATATCTCGAACAGGTAAGCACTATCTTTTTCATATTCATATCTTTTTATTGTTCCTTCTTATTTTATGACAAATCACAAACAAT
>CAZEHW010000154.1:0-8469 GCA_964511865.1 uncultured Hyphomicrobiales bacterium
CTTTCGATGATATGAGGAGGTTTAACGGAATTATTGATGAAGTTAGAATCTGGAATATACCACGAAGTCAGACCGATATTCAAGAGTATATGAACAAACAATTGACAGGGACAGAACCAGGACTTGTAGCTTACTGGCAGTTTGATGAAGGAACCGGTACTATTACTTACGATAAAACTGCAAATGCAAACAATGGAACACTTAAGGGTGGTGTACAGTGGACAGACGTTGCACCACCCTTGCTACCTGGTTGGTTTCAGATGGGTCAGGATTCGGGATTATGTGCAGCGCACTCATATATAGATATTGAACTATTGTTTGATGCAACGGAACTTGATACCGGTGATTATTATGCTGCCGTAATTGTAAAAAGTAATGATCCTTTTACACCATCGGTTATAGTTCCTATTCATATGATAGTTTCAACAAGCGTGGATGTTGAAAATGATTTGAATGCTCCTTTGGTTTTCAATCTTGAGCAAAACTATCCGAACCCATTCAACCCAATTACAACTTTCAGATACTCAATACCAACTCAATCAAAAGTTGTGATAAAAGTATTTGACATTCTCGGAAATGAAGTTGCCACATTATTGGATGAAGAAAAATCTGTTGGGACTTATGAGTTAACGTGGAATGCCACAAATCTTTCGAGTGGGATTTATTTCTATCAACTAAAAGCTGGTGACTATGTAAGCACGAAGAAGATGATTCTTTTAAAGTAGTTAGGAGTTGGAAGTCAGCCCGTCTCGCCGATTGCGAGGCGAGGCGGGAAGTTAGTAGGGGCGGGACGATGTCTCGCCCGAAATAAAAAAATATTTATCAATCCATAAATAGGAGGAAATATGTTGAGTCTTACAGCTTGTCCCGATAATTCGGGAAAATCCCACAAAGCGGGAAAACGATTTATTGTAATTCCACTTTTCCTACTACTGTTAATTTGCTGCACTGAGGAGTACAAACTTTCTGTTGATGTTACCGGTAATGGTGCCTACAAGGTCTCCCCTGAAAAGAGCAATTATGAAGAAGGTGAGACGGTAACAATTATAGCACTTCCGGATAGCGGCTGGTTGTTTTACAAGTGGCTTGGCAGCGTTAGCACAAATTATAATCCGCTCTTTCTAACAATGGATGGGGATAAGTACATGGAATTAGTTTTTAGTGTCCCCTTCGAACCTTCGATGAGTGGGGATTGGGATGGAATCCAACTACCTCTTACATTCCACATTCAGCAAGCACTTTTTGATTCATCTCTCACAGGAACATTAGTCGGGCCTTCACCAAATGGCGGTAATCTTGAATTTGCTGTTACAGGTTATAATCGTGTTTCAGTGATAGTATTGAATTGTAAAAAACCTGGTTATTATGATATCCTGTACACAGGATGGTGGGTGAATAACACTCGCCTCGATGGGGGATTTACAGAGGCTGGTATCTATTATAATTGTGATCTGCTTAAATTTAATGATGCTCCAATCGCTTGCAATAGAAATCAATTTTTTCACAAAAAAATTAGTGAGAGTAAATAAATGGCAAATATATTCTTTGCCGGGTATCTAAGTTAAAATTTTACGAGAATAATATGTGGAGAAACAAAAACTGTATATAGCTCGACCTTCGAGGAAATGATATCAAAGTTAATAAAATTCCCGAAGGCCAGCACTCAAAACAAATACTAAAACGTATCGAGTGCTCAATCATATAGTACTCTTATCCCGACTGAACACCCTGATAATTTATTAACAAATTATTTGGAGGTTATTATGAAATCTTTATTAAGTGCAGTGGCAATATTAGCATTTTTTATTATCGCTTACTTTGGTTGCGCGGAAAATTCTGATCGGGTCGTAAATCCAGCAAATGAAAATGTTGTTGGAGCTTTAAATAAAGAAGTTCTTCATTCAGTTACTGGAAGTGCACATTGGAGATCAGTCCCAGTAACAGGCGAGACCAATGTAAGGTTTTCCTTTAATGCAATTTTGCATAATGATAGTACGGTAACTGGGAATGTAATTTCCAGAGATGATGGCCCTATGATGTTTGGAAAAGCAAGAGTTTATGACTTAAAGGTTGAAGGAAATATCGCAAAACTTTCTTTTCAATACTGGGAAGGTAATCTTGGCGTTTTCTATGGAGTTGATATAACCAGCATTTTCGGTTGGTTAGTGGTCATTGATAATGAAAATGGATCCGATTTATGTTCGATGATACTTTTCACTGATGGCTCCGATATAAGTCCACAGACTATCGAAAGCTTAAATGCTATGTCGCCGGTAGAATATCTTCAAATAATGCAAACATACTTCCTGCCAATCTGGGTTATACCATACGATGTTTTTCTTTCACCTCCAGATAATGGAAGTATTCAGGTTCGATGATAAAGCAGAAAAAATATTTGGATGAGTATATTGGAAAATGTTTTCTCACCCAAAATAAAAAATAAATGTTGAGAAAGAATATGTGGAAAAATAAAAACTGTATATGTCTAAACCCTCGAGGTTTTAAAATTAAAACTACCTCGAGGGTTGGGGCGAACAAATTAATCATAAAACGTATCGAGTGCTCAATCTTTCTGAAACTGTAGTGACTGAACACCCTGATAATTTATTAACAAATTATTTGGAGGTTACAATGAAAACGTTATTAAGTACAATTGCACTCCTGGCATTTATCGGAATTCTATTTCTTAGCTGTTCCGATAAAACAACACAGCCCGTCGAATCTTCCAATCTGACTTTTCAAAAAGTTGGAAATGGTGAAGGTGCAGGCATACTGAGATATGAATTAGAAAATGCCTATGGGTTCATTGATTATGATGAGCATCTCATTTTAGTCCTCGGTCTAAATGATGTTCAAAATTTTTGCAATGGAACCGGCGGAATGGACGTATTTAAATTCAAAGAATTACTTCTGCCAAATGTCGATCCTGAATTAAGAAGATTAATGATGCAAATTAAAGCAGGAGATATTACTGCTTTGATTTATCAGGCTGATGAATGGCCAGAATACTTTTGTGATTTTGCTCTGAATAATGAACCAATAGCAGTAGGATCTGCCAACTTCATGTATACAGATAATGATTTCAATGCCTGGTGGCAAGAACATCCAAATCGCAATCCTTTTGGTTATAAAGCAAATGGAAGTCTAATTGGACCAAATGGACAGGAATATAATTTTAATTTTTTTGATAGGGTTATCTGGGACTGGGATGGCTCAAAATTTACGGAAAATGTCAGAATACATTTAGTTCCAAAGGGTAACTGAAAATTTAATTTGTCCATTCAAGCACTTAGTAAATATTAATTTATTTAGTTGATGAATGGATTATGAGGCTGTCTCAAAAGCTTCTCTCTATACATTACATTACCCGAGAACCCTTTATTTTCTTTGGTTTTAGAGTTTACCTGTTGCAAGTAGGTTTCTTTCTAATGGAATCAGAAAAATTATCGAGAAAATATCACTTGTGAGACAGTCTCGGTTTAATAAATCATTTATAAATTCATAAATAGGAGTTTACTATGTTGAATTCTGCGAAATCCCGTACAGCGGGGAAACAGTTTCTATTCCTTGTGATTCTTTTTTCATTAATATGTTTTTTCAGTACTGCTCTTGCACAAGAAGAGGAATCAGAATTAAAAATTATCACCTTAGATCAGGATGATGGTTTATCGGCAGTACCTTCAAGGATTGTTGTGTATCCGGGCGATAGTCTTCAATTTAAGTCAATTAATGGCGATTTTGACATTTATATTATTGACGCAATTAGGTTTTTAGAGATTGAAGAGGTAGATCTTAAAGTACGTGTTGATAGTTCTGCAGAATCTGAAAGTCCAATATATAAAGTAAGAACAATTAATGATGATTCAGATGTTACTATTTCCTATGCTATATATTGTATATCACAAAATCGCTGGCCTGATGCACCGCCAAGAATAATTATTGTGTCTCAGTAATTCTCTATGATATCTTTATCTAAGTCAAAATGCCCCGCTTCAAATATTAGCGGGGCTTCTAAATTTCAAATTGAAGTAAAAATTTCAATATTCAATAAATTTTCATCTCTAAAAAACCTTCAAATTTGAAAGAATTTACAATTTGCAACATACGTACAAGCCCTTGCAACATAATTTCAAGCGATTGATCAATTAGTGCAAGCGATTGCAACATAGCTGATAACTACCCCCCGTCTCTATTTATTTTATTTGTGGTGCAACTTTTAATAAACTTTTTTCAATCAATTTTAAGGAGTGCACCAATGAAAACTTTTTTTGTAACCCTCGCAGCTTTCTCGCTTGCATTATTTATCGGATGTCAGGAGAGTATGATTAATGAGTCCGACGATGTATTGTTAAAGGAGAAGGATGATCGCGTTAGCTCAAATATAATTAAGCTGAACTACAACCTTCGTGATCCTATTTATGGTACCTGCTGTCTTTCCGGCCGAGTGACCTACTCATTTCAGATTCTCAACAGGGCAATGAATCCAACCGGATTGAGTGAAATAGCTATTAATATTTATATGAATTCTGAAATAAACGATATGCTAGGTATGATGCATCTTGAATGGCGTATTGAAGGAAGAAGTGATGATATTGTTTTTGTAAGCGAAGATGGAATTGTTCTTATGGAAAAATGCTACCCAATAACTAACAGAACTGATGTAGTTATGCTTGTCAAATATCTGGTAACTACTAATGGGATTGGGATCTCAAGTGTTAGTCTTGCACCGCTCGAAATGTAATTCATCAATAATAATTATAAGGAGTAATAAAATGAAAAACTTATTTATTTCTCTCGTAACTGTCCTTGTTCTCCTTGTTATAGGATGTCAGGAGAATTCTATAACAGAGCCAATTGCAAATGAATCTACTAACAAGGCTCAAGCTGAATCTCCTGATACATATTTTCATGGGATAATACCACTTGAAGGTTTACTAAACGATCCATATCGCGTAGGAAATTCACACTACCGGATAAGCGGTCAGATCGATTACGATTTCAGAATTTTATATCTGGATCCAATACCTTCTGCACCGCAGCGATGTGCTTCAATCTATTTTGAAGTTAATGCAGACTTAAGTTACTTCTGCACTCTTTACCCTTTTTCTCCAGAGGATAATTTGTCCGGTTTTATAACAGACGTGTCCGAAGACTTAGTTCCGTTAGGTGGAAATGTTGTTTCCTTGCTCGAAAAAACATTTGCCATTCAGGGTCGTGATGATGGAATGGTTTTAAAAGCAAGATTTGCCGTTACAAATGACCGTATTGAATTAAACGCAATGTGGCTTGCGTTACCAAATGCAAATGCAGTAGCCACAGAAATAAAACATTATTAATAACAAACCATAAGGAGTAAAAAATGAAAACTCTATTTGCCTCTCTCGTTGCTCTTCTCTTCATATTCTTTTTAGGATGTGAGAGCTTAGTTACTGATCCTGAAGTTTTAGAGCCCACTAAATTTATTGGCAGCTCTGATCAGGAGAATTCAATTTCCAAGGATATATTTAGTGCAACTTATCCTAATGTGATTAAATTAAAGGGTCATATATGGGATCCAAGTCACAGAGTATACAGGCATGCTGAAATAGATGGAGTTGTCCGATACGGGTTTAAGAAAATCAGTCATGAATCAACTGCTCAGATTCCGATTGATATTGATAAGATTAGCTCGGATGTGACACCTGATAAAAAAATTAAAGTTGATATTTACGTCGATGCTGCTCTTAAAACTCAATGTCCACTTAACAATGGTGCCTGGACTGTTAAAAAGACTGCTGACAAGATCATATCTGCAAGTACTGCAAATCAGGTAGTGACTTATATCCAAAAAACTTTCAGACTAAAAAATACGTGTTGCGCACCTTTAAACCTTGTTCTAAAATTTGAAGTATATAAAAAAGAACTTAAACTTGTATCGATGGAGCTTAAGTTAGCGCCGCGCTTAGAACCTATAAATGATCAAGAATAATCCTGGAAGAAAAAAATGCTGGATATATGTTAGCCCTGCCTCCTAAAAGGCAGGGTTTTTTATTTCAGCTCAATTCCATCTCTCCTCAGAATTAAATAAGTTTCAACTAAACAATTATCTGCACTTTTTTGGGAGTCTTCAATGCGTTTACTTCTTATAAACATTTCAACAATTTTTTTAATTCTTTTTATTATTAGCTGCGGACCGAGTAACACGGTTGAAGTTGAATCTTTCACTCCAACAGGTGAGGTTCAAAATTTAACCAACTTCACAATTGAGTTTTCTGAAGATCTCGCACCAGCAGATGTTCAGGATAAATGGCTTGATGAAGAGTATGTTACTTTCACTCCTGCAATAAATGGGAAGTTTAAATGGACTGCACCGAATACTCTCATCTTTTCTCCTGATTCACCACTTGACCCGATGCAGGAATATAAGGCAGCAATTAATAAAACTGTTTTATTTAAAACCACTTTTTCTCCGGATTTTGATGAATACACTTTTCACACTCCATACTTCGATGTAACTAAGGTTGATTTTTTCTGGACGAACATCGCTTATCAGAATTACAAGCTGAGTGTGCAGGCAAATATTTATTTCAATTATCCTGTCGATCCAAAATCACTTAAAGAGTTTTTACAGATTAAGAGAGCAGGTGTAGATATAACTGACTTCCGGATTGTTTCAGATCAAACTTCAGATGTAATTGCTATTAATTTCGGAGAAGTGCAGCAGACTGACAAAGAGCAGCATTTTTCTGTTACCGTAAAAGAGAATTTTGTTTCGGTACTTGGAAAAGTTGGCTTGAAGGAATCAAGAACATTTGAAGTAAAACTTCCACCAATAACTCAGCTTGCAATCACAAATGTCACCGCAGGTTTTGATGGAGCTTCAGGATGGATTGATGTATCAACAACACAGACACTTGATGAAAAGAGATTAAAAGATTTTATATCAACTGATCCTTCAAAGAAATTAAATTTTTCCGTGAGTGGAAATGCTCTAAGAATCGAAACCGACCTCGGAAATATTCAAACAGTTGAGTTGAAGATTAAAAAAGGATTACCAGGATTATACGGCGGCATTCTTGAATACGATTACGAGCAGGAAGTATCGATGGTGAACGTTGAACCTTCGATAAACTTTGCAGATAAAAAAGGGAAGTATCTTATGCTCGGCGGGGAGGAAAATCTGAAAGTTAATGCTGTTAATGTCAATGAGGTTGAAGTCGAGGTTTCACAGGTTTTCAAAAACAACATACTTCATTTCCTTAATCAATATGGTTATTACTATTACTATGATGAATACTATTTTGATTATAACCCTGAATATTATGTTGGTGATTTTGGCGAGACGCTTTATAACGAAAAAATAAAATTACAGGAAGGTCAAAACTGGTTAAAAAGTTTTACCGTCAATCTTAACAAAGCACTTGGGCAAAAGTATAAGGGAATCTTTACAGTATCAGTTCGATCTGAAGAAGAAAGATGGCGAAGTGATTCGAAAGTTGTTGCAGTTTCTGATCTCGGTATCATTTCAAAAATAGCCGGAGATGAAATTTATGTTTTTGTTAATAGTATAGGCAGCACTGAACCAGTTGCAGATGCCGAAGTGAATGTCATATCAACAAATAATCAAACAATTTT
Organism: uncultured Hyphomicrobiales bacterium; assembly: GCA_964511865.1. Taxonomy (GTDB): domain Bacteria; phylum Bacteroidota; class Ignavibacteria; order Kapaibacteriales; family UBA2268; genus ChocPot-Mid. Next base: position 7,615 of record CAZEHW010000154.1, read on the forward strand.
GACCGGCAGAACAGATGGCAATGGAGTTATTGTCTTTAAAGATGTAAAGAAAAAAACTGAAGGATTTTCACCTCGCCTGGTTGTTGTTGATAAGGAAGAAGATTTTAATTACATCGATTTGCGGGAAACCATCCTTGAAACTTCGCGATTCGATGTTGGAGGACTGCCTCAATATGCTTCAGATTTTAATGTGTTTCTTTATTCACCGAGAAATATTTATCGACCTGGAGAACAGGTAAACCTTTCTGCGATTGTGAGGAATGATAAAATTCAGGTGGTGAAAGATGTTCCTCTCATCACAAAAATTGTAACTCCTACAGGAAAAGTATTTGAAGAATTTAAGAAGGACTTAAATGAGCAGGGATCATTCGAGCTTTCGTTTACTCTTCCTGAGTATGCTCAAACGGGAGGTTATTCTGCTGATGTTTATACTGGCGACAAGCAATTAATCGGTTCATACAAATTCAGTGTTGAAGAATTTGTTCCTGATAAGATTCGTGTGGATGTCAAATCTGATAAAGAAAAAACGAAACCTGGGGATAAAGTTAATATTGATGTTGCCGCAGAATTTCTTTTTGGTGCCCCGGCAGCGGAGATGAGATACGAAGCAGATATTCAATTGAATCATAATTCATTCACGAGTAAAAATTATTCCGGATATGTTTTTTCAAATTCATCAATAACAAATACAACTATTGATCATACTTTTCTAGAAGGTCAATTAAGTACTGATGGTAAAACAAAAATCGAATATGATATCCCAACTGGAATTCAAAGCAAAGGAGTGATAGTTTGAACATCTAATTTAATAGTATTATACCTTACAGTAAGAACAATAACTCGCACAGCAAGCTT
>CAZEHW010000155.1:0-8445 GCA_964511865.1 uncultured Hyphomicrobiales bacterium
CCGCTTTTTTAATGCCATAAATGAAATTAATTATAAATTTGGAGGTTAAATAATGTCAGAAAAGCATGAACATCGTTCATTTAAACGAAGACCATACTGGAATTCATATGTAGCCGGTATAGGTCTTGGTTTAGTGCTTCTTGCCGCATTTGTTATAATGGGCAGGGGGCTTGGAGCATCAGGAGCAATGAGCTCTTTAGTAGCTTATACTACAGATATTTTGGCACCCGAGCATGCTCAAAATAATATTTTCTATAAAGAATACTTGGGAGATGGAACAAAAAATCCATTAAAGGATTGGCTTGTATTCGAAGTACTCGGAGTGATTATTGGTGGTTTCGTATCCGGAGTTTTTGCAGGTCGTATTAAAAAAGGTATAGACAAAGGACCCAACATCAAATCATTTAGCAGATTAATCTTTGCATTAATCGGTGGCGGCATGATGGGCTTTGGTGCAAAACTTGCAGGTGGCTGTACAAGTGGTATGGCTCTTACTGGTGGTGCTTTGCTAAGTGTCGGCGGATGGGCTTTCATGCTCTCTGTCTTTGCAGGTGGATATGCTTTTGCTTACTTTTTTAGGAGACAGTGGATATGATAGCACCTTTTTTTAAATTCGAAATGTTTGGCTTTGATACAAGTTTAGTCATTGCCTTTATTATTGGAATCGGCTTTGGATTCTTCCTTGAGAAAGCTGGTTTCGGAAGCGCAAGAAAACTTGCGGCTCAATTTTACTTTAAAGACCTTGCCGTATTTAAAGTAATGTTCACAGCCATTATCACTGCAATGTTGGGAGTTTTCTTCTTAACATGGTTTGGTTTCTTAGACCATTCTTTGCTATATATCAGCAATACTTATTTAGTACCGCAAATCGTTGGCGGTTTAATCTTAGGTCTGGGCTTCGTTGTCGGCGGCTATTGCCCCGGTACTTCTGCTGTTGCTATGTCAACCGGAAAAATCGATGCACTGATTTTTATCATTGGTGTAATCGGAGGTATCTTTGTTTATGGTGAAATGTATCCTGTGATTGGTGAATTCTCAAAATCAACTGATATGGGAAGGTTAACTCTTATGGATATAACAGGTATTCCTTATGGGATTGTAGTATTTGCCGTTGTCTTAATGGCAGTTGGTGGTTTCGCAGGTGCAGGCTGGGTAGAAAAGAAATTTGGTTACAAAGATGAGGAGAAAATATTATGATAACATGCAGTTTACACATCAACCAGAAGCTTGCTATATTTGCTTTAGCACTTGGTTTCATTGCGATTTTTGCCGGCAATCCCCAATCAAAAAACAGAACTACAGTTGATACAAAAGAATTGGCGGCTCAGATTGCCTCAGACAACGATAAAATATCTGCTACTGATTTAGCTGATAAAATTGTTAAAGGAGAGTCTGATTTCAGATTGATTGACTTGAGAAAAGAATCTGAATTTAATAAGTATCATATCCCGCTTGCTGAAAATTTAAGAGTAACTGATTTTAATGATATTGATATGCCCAGAAATGAGAAGTACTATCTGATTTCTGATAATGATATCTTAACAGGACAGGCATGGTCATTGCTTAAAGCAAGAGGGTACATTGCTGTTTATGTTGTCACTGGAGGCATTAGTAATTGGGAAGATTGCATTTTATTCCCAAAATTATCTGCAGATGCAAGTGCCGAAGAAATTGCAAAATTTAATAAAATTAAAGAAATCAGTAAATTCTTTGGAGGTAATCCTCAGACAGGTGTCGAATCAGCAGACAATGGCGCAAAAATCAATATGCCAAAACCTATCATGCCTGCTCAGGTTCAGGTTAAAAGAAGTGGAAAAATGAAAAAAGAAGGATGTTAAATAATTGTTAATTGTTAATGGTGGTTTGGGGAAACGTTAGATGTGACAGAATTATGTATTATGAATTTAAATAAGGAATTATAAAAATGCCTATATACGCATATAAATGTGAAGAATGTGGAACGAAATATGAAATATTTCACAAAGTAAAAGAAAATTTAGATGATGTAATTTGTCCGGATTGTGAGTCAAAGAAAGCCAAGAAACTAATGAGTGCTGCGAGTTTTTGCGGGGCTTCATCATCATCTTCGTTTGGCTCTGGTATGCCCACAATGCCTCCTTGTGCAGGAGGTGCTTGCGGATTTAATTAATTTTTTGTAAATTTAAATAAGTTCTTTTTACATATTTACTCCGAGCTTTGATTCTAAGTCATAAGATAAGATGAAAAAGCCGAGAGGGTATAGTTGGAAACGATTATGCCTGCCGTTTTGCAAAGGAGAATATTTTTGAGTTTGTTATTATATAAATAATGAGCCCATCGTGTATTCGGTGGGCTTTTTTTGTTAAAATTTGAGAGGGTAAAATGTCAGATAAGCCAAAAAGATTTCAGAAGTTTTTGGATTACTATCCGGAAGTTTCACACGCTTACGAAGAAATGAATGAAGCTGTTCATACCAGCGGTCCTTTGGACGAGAAAACACGGGCATTGATTAAATTAGCAATATCAACAGGAGCAAAGCTCGAGGGTGCTGTGCACTCACATACGAGAAAGGCACTTAAAGCCGGAGCAACACCGGAAGAAATTACTCATACTGTAATTATGGCTTTACCAACATTAGGTTTGCCTTCTACCATGGCAGCATGGAGTTGGGTTGATGATGTACTGGATAGTAAATAACGAATAGTGAATAGTGAATAATAAATTGTGAATTATGATTACGATGTTATGGAATTTGTTTTTTTCCTTTTTGAAAGTAGGAATGCTCTCATTTGGTGGAGCATATTCTCTAATTCCGGTAATTGAAACTGAAGTAGTAAAGAATCATCACTGGCTTTCAAATGATGAATTCATGCGAATTCTTGGAATAGTTGAATTTATTCCGGGAGCAATTTCGATTAAATTTGCGACATATACCGGTTACAAAGAAGCTGGTATAGCAGGTGCAATTGCCGCCAACCTTGGCAATATGGTTTTTCCTGCATTTTTAATGATTATTGTTTTTTATACATTATCGCACTTTGAAAAAAATCCTTATGTCATCAAGGTTTTTCAAGGTATAAAATATGCAATAATAGGAATGATTATTGTTATCATGTTTCAATATTTATTTAAAGGAGCTTTTAATTACAAATATATAGTCTTTATTTTGCTTGGTGGGGTACTTATCTTTTTCAAAGTCCATCCAGCAATTATTGTTGCTGTTTCTGCATTTTTAGGAGTTCTATTATTATAAAATGAAATTGATAGACAAATATGGAAGGGTGCATAATTATTTGCGATTATCGGTAACAGATAAATGCAATTTCCGATGTTTTTACTGTCACCCTAATACATCAAAAGAATGTAATACAGGAAAAGATTCGATGCTTTCTTTTGAAGAGCACTTAAGAATTATCAGGATATTCTCATCCAAATTCGGATTTAAAAAGTTTAGATTTACAGGTGGTGAACCATTGGTTCGCAAAGGTTTTGTTAATTTCCTCTCCGCAGTAAATGCATTAAAAAAACAATTAAATTTTGAAATTGGATTAACCACTAATGGATTTCAGCTTTCTGAAAACCTCGAAAAACTGAGATTGTCAGGTGTTGACAGAATCAATATCAGTCTGGATACATTAAGGAGAGAAAGATTTAAAGAGATTACCAAAACTGACGTTTTTGAGAATGTCTATACAGCTATTCAACGTACTATTGACATTGGGTATGTTCCTGTAAAAATAAATACGGTTATTATGAAAGGTGTAAATGATGATGAGATTCTTGATTTTGTCGAATTTGCAAAAAATAAAAATGTCAATGTCAGATTCATTGAATTTATGCCATTTGCCGATAACAACTGGAATGACGCCGAGTTCTTAAGTTATAAAGATATTAAAAAGATTGTTGAAAAGGAATATGCTCTGATTCCAATAATAAGAAATGGCAATTTTGTTGCAAAGGACTATTCAATTGGTGGATATAAAGGTCAGGTTAGTTTTATAAGTTCAATCTCCGAACATTTCTGCAGTAATTGCAATCGTTTGAGAATCAGTTCAAAAGGTGAATTTCGTTTATGTTTATTCGCTGATGAAGTTCAATCAGTTAATTTTAAACAGTTATTTAAAATCGGCTTAAATGATGATGAAATTGAAGAGAAGATTCGAGAAATTGTTTTAAATAAATGGGAAATGCACCCCAATGCTAAAGAATTAAAGGAAATGAAAACTAATAATATGTTGAGAATCGGCGGGTAAAATTAATTACTAATTACCAATTACTAATGAGTATAATATGGAATTAAGTCATGTAGATGAAAGTGGAAAAGCAAAGATGGTGGATATTAGCAGTAAACCTGCATCTGAAAGAACCGCAGTCGCACAAGGGAAAGTAATTTTAAATCAGACAGCATTTCTCGCTGTAAAAAGCAATACTGTTGAAAAAGGTGATGTTCTTTCAGTGGCAAAAGTTGGTGCTATTCAAGCAGCTAAAAAGACATCAGAATTAATTCCACTCTGTCATAATATTCCGATTGCTTTTTTAGATTTGATATTTCATTTTCTTGATGATGAAAATGCAATTGAAATTACTTCGACTGCAAAGACAAATGCAGGGACAGGAATTGAAATGGAAGCTATTACTGCCGTTACAATAGCAGGAGTAATTATTTATGATATGTGTAAAGCAATTGATAAAAATATAAAAATAACAGATGTTCATCTGATAAAAAAGACAGGTGGAAAAAGTGGTTAGTCGACGGTAAATTGAAAATTAGTGAAAAATGAAAAATAATATTGGAAAATTGAAAGCTATATCAATTAGCAAGAAGAAAGGAATTCCTAAAACAAATGTGGATTCAGCTTTGCTGATTGAGAATTGGGGTATTGATGGTGATGTACATGCCGGAGATTGGCACAGACAGATTTCATTACTTGCCATCGAAAGTATCAATGGTATGCTCAAAAAAGGACTGCCTGACTTGAAACCCGGAATGTTTGCTGAAAATCTGACAACGGAATTTTTAGAACTTCCAATACTACCAATTGGGACAAAAGTTCAAATTGGTAATGATTGTGAACTTGAAATTACTCAAATTGGAAAAGAATGTCACACAAGATGTGCTATTTATCAGACTGCCGGAGATTGCGTTATGCCAAGAGAAGGAATTTTTGCAAAGGTTCTCAAAGGTGGTACTATTAAAGTAAATGATGAAATCAGAATATTAAAAAAAGGTGTAAAATGTTAGATTACAAAGATGCCGTTAATAAAATATCAGAACAGATTTCCTTGATGAAAAAGGATTTTGAAGAAGTTGATTTAGTTGATTCATTAAGTAGAATTTTAGCGGAAGATGTTATTTCCGATGTCAATTTGCCTCCTTTCACCAACTCGGCAATGGATGGTTATGCTGTTAAGTTTACTCCTGATATCCGCTCATGGGAAATTGTTGCGGAAATATCTGCCGGTAATTTTAATGATATAAAAATTGATGAAAGAACTGCCGTCAGGATAATGACCGGAGCCAAATTACCAGAAGGTGCCGATACTGTTATCCCAGTTGAAGACTGTATTCAAACTGAAAATTCATTTACTGTATCTGATGATTATTTACTGAAAAAGTTCCGAAATACCAGATTAATGGGAGAAGACCTTAAGGTGAATTCTATTGCCCTGAGTGCCGGAACATTAATGAAGAAAAATAACATTAATATTGCAGCTGCATGCGGCAAAGCCAAATTAAATGTTTATAAGAAATTGAATATTGGTGTCCTTGCAAGCGGTGATGAACTTATTCCAATGGAACAATTTCCGGCTGGCGACAAAATCCGTTCTTCAAATATTGCATCAATCATTGCATCAATAAATGAAATGAAAATGAATGCTGTTGATTTTGGTGTTTGTTCGGACAAAATTGAATTCATCACACAAAAAAATAAAGAAGCTCTTGATTCAGAAATTGATATTTTAATCACTACAGGTGGAGTTTCAGTAGGAAAATATGATTTTATGCAGGATGCAATCAATTCAATTGGAGCTGAAATTCAATTCTGGAAAGTAAATATTAAACCCGGAAAGCCGCTTCTTTTCAGCACATACAAAAAGAATGACAAAATTATTCCAATATTCAGTCTTCCCGGAAATCCTGTTTCCTGCTTTGTAAATTTCAAATTATTTGTAAAAAATACCATAATGAAAAATTACGGTGTTGAAGAAGAAGAAAATTTTCTTGCAAAATTGAGAACAAATACTAAAAAGCATGACAGCCGTTTGCATTTCGTAATGGCTAAAATGAATTTTAATTTTGAAGATAAGTGTTTCGAGGTCGAAAGTGCCGGTTCTCAATCTTCCGGTACAATGTCAACAATGAATAATTCGAACTGCATGTTTTTGTTCCCTGAAGAACTAAAACTGTTAAACAAAGGAGAATGGGTGGAATGTATTCGGATATAACCGGGATTATACTTTCAGGTGGTAAAAGCACAAGAATGGGTCAGAATAAATCCTTCATGAAAATTGGAGACCAGACAATCATTGACAGAATAATTACATTAATGAAATCATTATTCAAAGAAGTGATTATAATAACTAATGAACCCGAACTATACGAATATACAGGTTTGAAAATATATGAAGATATTTATAAAAATGTAGGTCCTCTTGCAGGGATTCATTCAGGTTTAATTCACAGTAATACAGAAATGAATTTTATTATTTCATGCGATATACCCTTGATGAATGCTGAAATGATTGGTGCCATAATAAGCCATTCTGACGGATACGACATTACAGTACCCAAAGCTGATGGTTTTATCCAGCAATTATGCGGAGTTTACAAACAAACAATTATTTCTGAAATTGAAAATATAATAAATTCAGACAAACAGCAGGAAACAAGGGATGACCAACAAACAAAACGAAAATGCAAGGTTCATAGTCTCCTTCATGCTTGTAAAACCCATGTAATTGAAAATACAGAAGAACTCCCCGGTTCTTATCCTGAAATATTCTTCAATATGAATAGCCCTGAGGACTTCAAAAAAATAAATTCTTTTCTCTCAAAATAAGAAATCGTATTGACTTTAAAGAATACTATTGTTTTATTCCTGATTATTTCAAATATTTGTAAATATTTTTATATACATTTGCAAGAGAAGTGAAAATGACAAATAGAAAAATTAAACATAAAAGTATGTTTATCTTTGTTTTAGCATTGATATACATCTCAGTTATTATCACATTTTTGAATTCCTGTTCTCACAGCACAGAGGATATATCTTTGTATGATATGATTTGTTTTGAATCGGATATACTTCCAATATTTCAGACAAATTGTGCTGTTTCGGGGTGCCATGACGGGAATGCTGAAGAGTTGAGATTTATTGATTATCATTCTATCATGAATTCAATCACTCCCAATGACCCAAAAGACAGCAAGGCTTATGAAGCGGTAACCGATACTTGGGATGAATTCATGCCTCCTTCGCCACGTCCACCTCTTTCAAAAGAACAAAGAACTTTGCTCTATCTGTGGATTGAACAGGGTGCAACAAATTCAACTTGTAATTAATTTAAATAACGAAATATTAAAATATCATGAAACACTTTAAAATTACTCTGATTATATCTTTAGTCTTTATATCTTTCCTCCTTTGGAACTGTTATTACGACAATGAAGAGCAGTTATATCCCGAAATTCCTGACAATAATTGCGATACTGTAAATATTTCATATAGCGGACATATTGCAAAAACAATTGCTTTTTACTGCAACTCCTGCCATGGTGATACATATAAAGACAACGGAAATGGGATTCAGTTAAATAACTACAACGGTGTCGTTAAAAATATCGATAAGATAATCGGTGCAATTACTCACAATCCTGATTATATAGCTATGCCAAAAGATGCTTCAAAAATGAGTGATTGTAAAATCAACCAGTTTATCATCTGGAAAAACGAGGGTTCACTTAATAATTAATTATATTCAATAAATTCAATAAAAATATGAAATACATATTCATTATAATTATAACAAGTCTTTTATTTACATTAAAAGCATATTCGGATGATGATCTGCTTGAATTGCTGGATAGTGTTTCGGCACCTCAGACGGATTATATAAGTTCAACTTTTAAAACTACAAGGATAGTTACAGGGCACTCCATCGAAAGCATGAAAGAAGGAGAACTGGAATTTAGAATCTCCCACAGATTTGGAAAAGTCAATTCAGGAGTTGACAAGTTCTGGGGACTTGACCAATCAAATATCTTTCTGAGTCTGGAATATGGCATTACAGATTGGCTGGAAGTCGGGATTGGAAGAACCCCAAACGAAAAAACAGTGAACAGCTTTGCAAAGATAGGCATTTTGAAACAATCAACCGGTGAGGTTTATATGCCTGTTTCTGTTTCATATTTTGCTTCTGTTGGAATTAATACTTTAAGCTGGGAGTTTCCCGAAAGAAACAACT
>CAZEHW010000156.1:0-7970 GCA_964511865.1 uncultured Hyphomicrobiales bacterium
GACAGCACTATTTTTGCTGGGACTAGATGGAATGGTGTATTCAAATCTACAGATAATGGTGAAAGTTGGAATCAATATTATTCAGTAATATCACAAGCTTTTGTTCAAACTTTAGTTGCAAAAGGGAATATCATTTATGCAGGGACTTATCGCGAAGGATTCGTTTTATCTACTGATAATGGTGAAACTTGGACTCAAAAAAGTTCTGGATTGAAAAATTTGGAGGTTTATGAAATTGCTATTGATGGTGACAAAATATTTATAGGCACCGGCGGTGGAGTTTATTTATCAACAAATAATGGTGAAACTTGGACTCAAAAAAGTTCTGGAATGCCTGAAACAGTTGTCAGTTCAATTGCTATAAGTGGCAATTATATTTTTGCCAGTAGAGCTAACTGGGGTTTACTTATATCAACTGATAATGGTGAAACTTGGTCTTATGACAATGGATTTACAGCTTATGAAGTAACCTCAATTTTCAATTATCAAAATTACATTTTTATTGGAACTAATGGGGGTGTTTATTTATCAACAGATGATGGTAGAAGCTGGATTAATAAAAATGCAGGTCTTACTTCAACGGTTGGATCATTTATTATCAAAGGGGACTTAATATTTGCAAGTACTTATGATGGTGGTGTTTTCCGAGCTAAAATCTCAGACTTAATCACCGATGTCGAAACAAAACAAAATGAAAAGAAACAATTTAAAATATACCCAAACCCAACATCTAACATTCTGAACCTAAACTATAACAATATTTTCTCAACAGATATTTCCCAAATTAAAATATATTCCGGTCTTGGAAATGAAATAGAATTGCCAAAACCGATGATAAATGAAAACAATATTCAATTCGATGTTTCTTCACTACCGCAAGGGATTTATTATATTAGCTTTTTTAATAATGGGAAGGTTGAGAGAGCAAGATTTATTTTAATGTAGAATGTAGAATGTAAAATGTAAAATGTAAAATGATTAGAGGATGATGTGGAATCAAAGAATTTAATAGTAAATAAAAGTTATAAGTTCGCACTTAGAATTATTAAACTCTATAATTATTTGTCTAAGGATAAAAAGGAATTTGTTATTTCAAAGCAAATTTTAAGATGCGGTACTTCAATTGGTGCAAATATCAATGAAGCTCAATCTGCAGAAACTAAGCCTGATTTCATTCACAAAATGGGAATTTCACTTAAAGAAATTCGGGAAACTATCTACTGGCTTAATCTATTGAAAGATTCCGGTTATATTGATACAAAATCCTTTACTTCAATAGAAAAAGATTGTTTGGATTTACTTAAATTATGTAGTAAAATAATTTTAACCTCAAAAGATAATTTGTCAAAATCAAGGAGCAAAAAATGATTCATTTTACATTTTCCATTTTACATTTTACATTTTAAAAGAGATGAACAACGTCGTAAATAGCATAAGAACAAGATTCTCGCCGCCAATGATGCAATTGATGGCTGATATTCTGTCTGTGATTATTAGCTTTTCTTTACAATACTACATTCGTTTTCACAGTTCATGGTTTGGAAATCCAATCAGATTTATTCCTGAAGTATTCTTTCTTGCTTTGATTTTATTACTTGTGTATTGGATTGCTTTTTTTTGGTTTTCCGGATTGTATAAAAATTGGTATGTCCGTTCTCCATTCGATGAATTCTTTACGATTTTAAGGGTAACTTTCTTCGGTAGTTTCATTGTTTTTTTCATATGGCTCCTCGACAGCGAAAGTAAAGAACCCAGAATGTTATTTTTGCTGTATTTCGTAATTTTCAGCTTTACTGTTATTATAGGACGATATTCTGCACGAGTGATGCAAAGAGTACTTAGAGGTAAAGGAATTATAACAATACCTGCAATTATTGTAGGAACTTATGAAAAAACAAAAGAACTTTACAACCAGATTTTGGCTTCTACCAATTGGGGATATAAAACACTGGGGATTATTTTGACTGATAGTGACGGTGAAGGGAAAAGGGAAAAGGGAGAAGGGAAAGGAATGAGGAATGAGGAATTAGGAATTAGAAATGAAAATGTTGACGATCTAAAAACTGATAACCGACAACTGATAACAGATAACGAATTGTCAACTCAAAACTCAAAAGAGGAATTGCCTATAATCGGAGGAAAAGATGAATTGATTGAAGCACTGGACAATTATAAACCAAGGGAAGTGCTGATTTCTGAAGAATCACCCGACCATAAGTTTTTATTAAATCTTGTATCAAATTGTGCTGACAGGAAAATAACTGTAAAAATTATTCCTGATTTATATACTTTCTTCACAGGGCAGGCAAAGACTTTGCATTTATATGGTATTCCATTAATCGAGATAAATACGGAACTTATAAAACCATGGCAAGACGTTGCTAAGCGTATTTTTGACATAGTATTTAGTTTCGTTATCTTAATAATTGGACTACCGATTTGGCTTCTAACAGCATTTGTGATAAAATTGGAATCAAAGGGTGATATTTTCTATACACAGGAACGGACGGGTAAAGGAAGTAAGACATTTAAAATTATCAAATTTCGCACAATGGTACAGGATGCTGAAAAGAAATCCGGTCCTCAATGGGCAAAAGTTAACGACCCCAGAGTAACCAAATTCGGAAGGTTTATGAGAAGTTCACACCTTGACGAGGTGCCTCAATTTATTAATGTATTAAAAGGTGATATGAGCATTGTCGGTCCCAGACCTGAAAGGCCGGTTTTCGTTGAAAAATTCAGCAAACTCGTGCCATATTATAAAAGACGGCTTTTAGTTCGACCGGGAATTACCGGATGGTGGCAGGTAAAATATACGACTTATATTGAAACAATTGAAGAAATTGAGAATAGATTAAAAGATGATTTTTTCTATATAGAAAATATGTCATTTAAATTAGATTTGGAGATAATCGTCAGAACTATTTTCCTGATGTTCAAAGGTCACGGACAAACGTGATTAGAAAATAGAAATTAGAAATAAGAAAATAGAAATTAGAATAGAAAGTAGAAAAAAGAAAGAACGGGGTATGAAGAAAATTGTAGTGATTCCTACATATAATGAAGCAGAAAACATTGTTGCTTTGATTGAAGAACTTCATCAAAATGTTGATGATTTGCATGTTTTGGTTGTGGATGATAACTCTCCTGACGGAACTGCAAACCTTGTCAAAAAATTGATGCAAACTGATGACCGTGCACACATTATCGAAAGACCTGTCAAAAATGGTTTGGGAACTGCATACTGTGCAGGATTTGCATGGGCTTTGGAAAATGGTTTCGATGTCATAATGGAGATGGATGCCGACTTTTCTCATAATCCTGATATCATACCCGTAATGCTTAAAGAAATTGAAAACTATGACCTCGTGATTGGCTCGAGATATATTTCCGGTGTTAATGTTGTGAACTGGCCTCTCAGCAGATTAATACTTAGTTACAGCGCAAATTTATACACAAAAATAATTACCGGAATGCCGGTTAAAGATGCAACCGGAGGCTTCAAATGCTTTAGGGCGGAAATTCTCAGGGAAATAGATTTAACTAAAGTAAAATCAAATGGATATGGATTTCAGATTGAAATGAACTATCGTCTCTGGAAAAAAGGAGCAAGAATCAAAGAAATTCCTATAATTTTCATTGACAGACGATCAGGTGTTTCCAAGATGAATAAAAAAATTATTTGGGAAGCTATATTTCTTGTTTGGAAATTGAAATTCTATCCCGGGATGAGGAAGTAGTTAATGTAGAGACAGGTTTGAAACCTGTCTGTACTTTTTAAGTAGTATTTAAAGTTTAATAGTTTGTTTAGTTGACAGATAAACCTGAAATATCAATTGTTATAGTAAATTACAATGTGAAAGACTTCCTTTTGCAGTGCATTCGGTCTATTGAAAGTGCTTCAAAAAAAATTCCAACCGAAGTTATCGTTGCAGATAATAATTCCTCTGATGGCTCCTGTGAGTTTTTAGGTCCATTATTTCCAAATGTTAAATTCATTCAACTAGATGAAAATCTGGGTTTTGCCAAAGCAAATAATATAGGTATTAAGCAATCTAACGGTAAATATGTTTTGATTTTAAACCCCGATACAATCCTCCAGGAAGATACTTTGGAAGTTATGTATGATTATATGGAAAATCATTCGGAAGTGGCTTGTGCAGGTTGCAAGGTATTAAATTCTGACGGAAGTTTCCAGCTTGCCTGCCGTAGGGGATTCCCGACACCTTGGGCTTCGTTCACCAAATTATTCGGTTTACAGAAATTATTCCCAAATTCTAAATTATTTGCAAAATATAACCAGACCTTCAGAAGCATTGATGAAACCTATTATATTGACTCTGTTATTGGTGCCTTCATGTTTTGCAGAAAAGATGCGATTGATGAAGTGGATAGTTTTGACGAAGCATTTTTCATGTATGGAGAAGATATTGATTTATGTTATCGTCTAGCCCAAAAAGGTTGGAAAACATCTTATGTTCATTCGACATCAATAATTCATTTTAAAGGTGAAAGTACTCGCAGAAGTTCGATTAATGAGATTAAGCATTTTTATGAAGCCATGCGTATCTTTTCAAAAAAGCATTATTCCTCATCATTATTTTTCCTGTTGTTTTTGAGATTTGGCATATTACTCAGAGCATTACTCGCATATATTAATAAGTATAAGAAAGATATAGTAGTTATCATATTTGACTTAATATCAATTAATCTTGCTTTGATGTTAGGAACCTGGTATAGATTTGGAGGTATATTCAACTTTCCGGATTATGCATATCCAACTGTTTTTATAGCAGTTTCCCTTGTGATGTTATTCTCGATGATTATTGTTGGAGAGTATTTCGAAACTAAGCCAACAACCCGAAGGGCTTTATTTGGGCTGATGATTAGCTTCTTTATATTATCATCACTTACTTATTACTTCAATGATTTTGCATTTAGCCGTGGAGTTCTCTTAATGACAATAGCTCTAACTGCAATTTCAGCTTCTGTTATTCGTGGGATTCTTTTGCTTTTCGACAAGACAAAAGGATCAGAATCTGACAGAAGGATAGCTTTTATCGGTATTAACCAAAAAACGGTAAATATTATTAACTCTCTCAGGAAAAGTGAACTTACTAATCTTGTTATTGTTGGAATGATTAGAACCGGAAGAACTGAAGATGAATTCAAAAACGAATCAAAAATATCAGATGAGGGACTTCAAGTCATTGGGGATATTGGATTTTTAACTAAAATTATTGAAAATTATAATATTAATGAGCTTGTTATTACTGATACTACTCTTGCAAAAAATGAATTAATAAGAATTATTTCTAATTCAACCAACAAATCTATAAGGTATCATGTTGCTCAGGAATTTGAAGAATTATTAGCATCTAGAATAATTAATGAAATAACGGGTATTGAACCGACTATACCGAAATTCAATATTAATAAGATTAGATTTAAAGCATTTAAGAGAATATTTGATATATTCGGCAGTATTTTTCTTTTGACTATTGGATTACCTGTAGTATATTTGTTAAAGACAAATAAGTCGGAAAAAATAAAGTCTTCAAATCCATTTAAGGATTTGTTAATGGTTCTTTTGGGGAGATATTCTCTCGTAGGATTATATGAGATTAAAGATGACAGAATAAGATCAGGAAAGATTGGACTTATTGGTTTAGTCCATATCAGTAATCCTGGTCAGCTTTCTTTGGATGCAAAGAGAAATCTGAATAACTTCTATTTGCAGGAGTACAGTTTATCTTTGGATATGGATATTATTATTAAATTTATATTTAGGAAAAAAAGTGGCAACAAACGTAATACTTGATTTCGAAAAGCCGATTTTCGATTTGGAAAATAAAATTGAGGAAATGAGGAATATTTCCGATGATATTGATATTAGCAGTGAAATTGAAGTTTTAGAAAACAAGGTTGAAGAGTTGAGAGTTGATATATATAAGAACCTGACAAGATGGCAAAGAGTTCAAATTGCCCGTCATCCACAACGACCAATAACTCTTGATTATATAACTAATTGCTTCACTGACTTCATAGAACTTCATGGTGATAGAAATTTTCGCGATGACCCCGCAATTATTGGTGGAATGGCTAATCTCGATGGTAAACCCGTTATGATTGTCGGGCATCAAAAAGGAAGGGATACAAAGTCAAATGTTTATAGGAATTTCGGTATGGCAAATCCCGAAGGATATAGAAAAGCTTTGCGTTTATTCAAAATTGCTGAAAAGTTTGGAAGACCTATTATCAATTTCCTTGATACTCCGGGTGCCTATCCGGGTTTAGAAGCAGAAGAGAGAGGTCAGGCAGAAGCAATAGCACGAAACTTACGTGAAATGTCTATGTTAAAAGTACCTGTAATTGTAGTGGTGATTGGAGAAGGGGCGTCAGGCGGAGCTATTGGTATTGGAGTTGGCAACAGAATCTTAATGCTGGAAAATGCTTGGTATTCAGTTATATCGCCTGAGTCATGTTCAAGTATTCTGTGGAGAAGCTGGGATTATAAGGAACAAGCCGCAGAAGCTTTGCAATTGACTTCTTTCGACTTAAAAAAGCATAAAATAATTGATGAAATTATTTCTGAACCTGTGGGAGGGGCTCATCGTAATCCTCAGCAAATGTTCAAAATTATGTTTGAAGTTCTTGTTAAGGAAGTAAATGATATTTCTAAGGTTAAACCTGATAACTTAATAAAACAAAGAAGAGAAAAATTTTACGGAATTGGAGTCTGGTCTGAATAATTTCCGATTACTAATTACTAATTACAAAATATTATTTAAGGAACTGATTTTTGAATAAATTTAAAGAATTGTCACATCGTGGCAAGGTTTGGATGGAAAGTTTTGCCGATAAACCTTATGCAATGGCAAGCTTATTTATACTTGCTTTTGCAGAATCTTCTTTTTTCCCGATACCACCTGATATACTCCTGATAGCTATAGGGGTGTCTGTACCGAAACTTTCTTTAAAAGCCGCTTTGTGGTGCACTATTGGCTCTGTTTTCGGTGGGGTGCTTGGATATTACATTGGTTGGGGCTTAATGGAATCAGTTGGAAATTCAATCGTTGAATTTTATAATGGTCAGGAAGCATGGGCTGCCTTCCTACAAAAATATGATGAATTCGGTGCTTGGTTTTTAGCCGCCGCCGCTTTCACTCCAATACCGTATAAAATTTCGACCATTGCTTCAGGTGCCGCTCATATGAATTTAATCACTTTTATTATAATTTCTACTTTTGGTAGAGCCGGAAGATTTTTCCTTGTCGGCGGTCTTATATACTTTCTTGGTCCGAAAGTTAAAATTTATATTGACAAGTATTTCGATAAATTGTCCATTGCTTTTATCATTCTGCTAATCGGCGGTTTTGTTGTCTTTAAGTATATTTTTTAATTCTCAGGGTTTTTTTTATGCCAAAACTACTATATGTATGGAAAGGAAAATATCCATGGGATATCCGTGCTGAAAAAGTTTGCAATGCTTTCTTAAAATATGGTTGGGAAGTTTGGCTTCTTGCCCGCTGGACTGAAGCTGAATCTGAAAGGGAAGAACTTAATGGCATAAACATTGTTAGAACAGGTTTCAAAAAAAATTACAACTTCACTCAGCCACTTTCGATTAATCCAATTTGGCGAAATTCTATCAGGAATATCGTTGAAGAGATAAAACCTGATTTAATTATGCCTCGCGATATGTTGCTTGCAGAAGCTTGCGGTAAAATTGGTCAATTAAAAAATATCCCTGTTATTATGGATATGGCAGAGCATTACCCCGCCGCTATGAAAGGTTGGAAAAAATACAGGGACAATTTCATTTCAAAACTCCTTGTTCATTATCTTGATATACCCGAATTAGTCGAAAAAAGGGCTGTCCGTCATATGTCAGGGATTATCACTGTTTGCGGGGAACAAAACATTCGATTGAATAAAGATTTTGCTTTTGATTTAAATAAAATCTGTGT
>CAZEHW010000156.1:7980-8429 GCA_964511865.1 uncultured Hyphomicrobiales bacterium
AAAAAGAGTTCTTTTTGGCAGACAGCAGACAGCAGACAGCAGACGGAACTCAATTACGAATTACGAATTACGAATTACGATTGGATGATGACGACGCAAAACCAAGGTTTGTTTTCGGTCATCATGGGTTTGCTTCCGATGAGAAAAGTCTGGTTAAGTTTCTTTTCGGATTTGAACAGGCGGCTATTGAAAATGAAAAAATTGAACTTCACATTGCCGGTTATGGTGAATCTATCGAGCAGTTAAAGGATTTATCTTCTAAGTTTAGTTCTCATGAAAGAATTAAATTCAGCGGAGAATATGATTATAATGAACTTCCGGGAATCATCTCCCAATGGGATATTGGAATTGTACCATACCAACTTAATGATTTTAATAACCATACAATCCATAACAAAATTTTTGATTTCTTTGCTATGGGAAAACCGGTTCTTTGCTCTCAAACCAAA
>CAZEHW010000157.1:0-8387 GCA_964511865.1 uncultured Hyphomicrobiales bacterium
TTACCTTTAACTTCTCTTTCCAATCTTGTTTTCAGATGTCTCGATGTCAGGAATTTTCCGTCCTTACCTGCAAACGGACTGTCATTAACATAAAATATCATTGAAACTGTCGGTTCGTCAACTTTTATTCTTGGTAGTGGTTGTGGTTCTTCAAGTGATGAAATAGTATCACCGATTTTTATATCTTCAACACCTGCAATTGCAATAATATCACCGGCTTCAACTTTTTCCACCTGCTTTTTGCTTAAACCGCTGAAAGTATAGATTGCTGAAAATTTAACATTAGCAGTATTTTTGAATTCACCGCAAAGTGTATAAAATTTATTCATTTCCAAAGTACCGTTCGATAATCTTCCGACTGCTATCTGACCAACATATGAATCATAATCTAAATTTGTAACAAGAAACTGAGGTACTTTGTTGTCATCAGATTCCGGACCGGGAATTTGAGAAACAATCGTATCAAAAAGTGGCTTTAAGCTGTCTGAATCATCATTCAGTTCAACATGAGCAACACCTTTTTTTGAATTAGTATATAAAATCGGAAACTCTATCTGCTCATCGTTAGCATCAAGGTCAATAAATAAATCGTATACTTCGCTAATCACTTCCTGAATTCTCGCATCCTGTCTGTCAATTTTATTGATAATCAAAATCACTGGTAGTTTCTTTGCCAATGCTTTTTTTACCACAAATCTGGTTTGAGGCAAAGGACCTTCGCTTGCATCAACAAGCAGTAAAACTCCGTCAACAAGATTCAAACTTCTTTCAACTTCACCGCCAAAATCAGCATGCCCGGGAGTATCCACAATATTTATCTTTACCCCTTTATAAAAGATTGCAGTATTTTTTGCCATAATGGTTATGCCGCGTTCTTTTTCCAAATCCATCGAATCCATAACACGTTCGATTATAGTTTCATGTTCGTTATAAGTACCGGTCTGTTTAAGCATAGCATCAACAAGCGTGGTTTTGCCGTGGTCAACGTGAGCTATAATGGCAATATTTCTGAAGTTCTCTTTTCTCATTTCCCTGTTTTTCCTCTTTTCGCAAATTTGTATAATTTAAAAAGGTTAATACGTAATTGGGAGAGGTTTATTTGAATGAATAAGAGGAAATGTAAAACCTGATTTCATTTAATCAAACAAATGAACAATTGGTTAAACTATTTTACTTTATAATAAACCAATTCCTTTAAGTACTCAATATAATACTCATTGCTTGTTTCTGTTCGATTGTATAATATCCGGCTAACCAATCCAATTCCAGGAGAAACGTAATAGTCAGCACCTTTGCCGAATGAATAATTATCAATATATTTAAAGCATTTGAATGAACCAATTTTTGTTATGTAAATTGCATCAGTTGAATCAATCTTCTTCGATCCAGGTCCAGAATTTAAAAATTCATCACCCGCTTTTCCCGGAAATTTATAAATTGCACAATTAAGATCCCAAGTAGGATGTAGTATTGAATAGTCTCTAGAACCGTTTACATTGTTTTGAAACCACAAATCACCCGATGGGGCATAATATGTGTACCATATAGTACCATCGATTATCGTATCTTTAATAACTCTTAAAGTATCATAATATTCTTTTATTATAGTGCCATTGGAATCAAGTTTATAGTTTTGATATATCCATACATTTCCTACTGATAATGGCACAATCTCTGTTTTTTGAGCAGGTTTTGTTGGTGAATCGCTACAACAACTCAATGAAACAACAATGCTAAGAAAAAAAAGTATTTTCAATTTTGTCATTTTAATTCTTTCAATTAAATGTAATATAATTAACAAACTTAATAATATATCTGAATATATTCAAACAATACTTTATCAGACACCTTTAATTGTCAATTGTGAATTCTTAATAGTTAATTGTTTATTTGCTTTGCCTTCCCTCATCCCAATCTCCAAATACCCGCTACTGCCTATGTATGCAAGCAATTTTCCTTTCTTAACATCAGAAAATGTTTTAGAGATACCTTTGATTTTATTCTTGCCGAATTGAATAACTAAATCCTTTTCAATTTCCTGAATATCACTATTATTGATTGAAGTAATCAGATTACCAAATTTATCTGCATATATTATCTCACCAATAATTTTCTTCTTTTTCTTCTTCAGCTTCAACGGTTTCAATGTTACTATATCATTTATGTCAATGAGCGAACCTAATTTTTCGATTTCTATACCTAATGACAAATGAGCCGCAACAGGTGCGAAAATATCACGACCATGGAAAGTATTACTTTTGTCTTTTAGATGAAATTCCTCATTATCCAATTGAACTGTATTAAGAATTTCCATTTTTTCTAATGTATAAGTTAACAATCCGTTATCGGGTGCAATGAAATGATAATCTTTTGTTAGAACACAAATTGCCTTTCTTTTTGAACCGACTCCCGGGTCAACTACACAAACAAAAATTGTACCTTTAGGGAAATATTTATATGATGTACCCAGAACAAATGCTCCTTGTTTAATGTTTTGCGATTGAATGTCGTGAGTAATATTTATGATATTAGTTTCTGTATTGATTGAAGCAATTATAGCTTTCATTTGTCCAACATAAGGGTCAGACAAACCAAAATCAGTCATCAAAGCAATTGTTCTTTTCATTTGATAATCCAAAATAATTTAATAGTTTACTTCTTTTCATGAAACAAGATAATATAAATTACTAAAAATGACAATATTTTCGTGCAATAATTTATCGAAAAGTTTCGCGAGCGGCACACTTTTCGAAGATATAGCTTTTGGTATGGAAACCGGTGACAGAATAGGACTAATCGGTAAAAATGGTATCGGTAAAACTACTTTGCTGAATATCATTGGTCAAAAAGACAATCCGGATAGTGGAGATGTAGTCTTTAATAATAATATTACAATTGAATATCTCGAACAAAATCCTGAATTCGATTTTGATGATAGCATACTCACTGCTGTTATGAAAGCAAAACCTGAATTATATGAAGCCATACATGAACACAACCGTTTATGTTTGCTTCTTAATGAGAATTACAGCAAAGACATCTCTGCCAAATCTGAGAAATTAAGTCTCTACATTGAAAATGAAGGAGGGTGGAATCTTGAAAATGAAGCTAAAGCTATTTTGTCAAAACTGGGATTGAATAATTACTATAATAAGACAACTACTCTTTCGGGCGGCTTACTTAAACGTGTTGCTCTTGCACGTGCACTGCTTTCCGAACCTGACTTGTTAATTCTTGATGAACCCACTAATCACCTTGATGCAGACTCGGTTCAATGGCTTCAGGACAGGTTAATGGCATCAAAAAAATCACTTCTTTTCGTAACTCATGACAGATATTTTCTCGATGCTGTATCTACAAAAATTATTGAATTGAATGATAAAAAGCTGTATTCTTTTACAGGAAACTACGAGCAATACCTGATTAGAAAAGAAGTAAACGAGGACATCAAAGACTCCACGATAGACCACATTCGCAGTAGATATCGTGAAGAACTTATCTGGCTGAACAGAGGGGCAAGAGCAAGACGCAGTAAGCAAAAAAGCAAGATTGATTGGATTGATGAACTTGAGAAAAACAGTACAAAAACTTTCGAGAAGAAAATAAAAATAGAGCTTGGAAAAACTTTTCTCGGCAAGCGAATTGTCGAAGCGTATAACATTGGTAAAAGTATTTCAGAAAGGAAACTTTTCAGTGATTTTACATATTTAGCCAAACCCGGTGACAAGATTGGAATAATAGGACCTAACGGTTCAGGCAAATCAACATTGCTGAATGTTTTGAGTGGCAGGTTGAAACAGGACGAAGGTTTAATTAAAATTGGTTTATCAATCAAAATAGGTTATTTTTTGCAGGATAGCGTTGAGTTAAAAGATAATCTGACAGTTATCGGATGTCTAAAAGAGATTGCTGAATATATTGACGTAGGTGAAGGCAGAGACAGATATCTGACAGCCGCAACTTTGCTCGAAAGATTTTTGTTTCCACACAGACAGCACCACTCTTTTATACATACTTTGTCCGGTGGGGAGAGACGACGTTTGCAAATATTGAGGGTGCTTATGTCAAACCCAAATGTTTTATTACTCGATGAACCGACAAATGATTTGGATATAGCAACACTTCACGCATTTGAGGATTATCTGGAAAATTTCTATGGTGTTTTACTTGTTGTATCGCATGACCGTGCTTTTCTTGACCGGACTGTCAACACAATTTGGGCTTTTGACGGTATAGGAAATATAAAGGAGTATCCCGGAAATTATTCGTATTATCTTGAGCAAAAAGAAAATTCCAAAAGCGATTTTTCAGTCAAACAAACAAATGAAAAATATTCTCAATACAAAGAAGAAAAGAAGACCAGACAACCATTTAAGCTTACATATAAGGACCAACTTGAATATGAAAAACTCGAAAAAGAAATTCCTGATTTAGAAGAAAGAAAGTTGAACTTAGAAAAGCAAATTGAATCAGGCAGTATCACTGATTACAACGAACTTGAGGCAAAGAGCCATGAGCTTGTTGAATTAGAAAAGGAAATTGAAGTGGCAATGATTAGATGGTTCGAATTAGGAGATAAAGTATCAGCTAACAGTTAAAAATATTAAGGATACAATCTTTCTTTTCTCCAAATATCTCCGTCTTTGAAAAATCTTATTCTGTCATGCAAACGGCTTTCACGTCCCTGCCAAAATTCATAAACATCCGGTATCAAACGAAAACCGCCCCAATAGGGAGGCAGGGGAACATCATTTGGATATTTTGTCATATACCCTACAACTTTTCTCATAAGTTTAAACCTGCTCGAAAGAGGTCTACTCTGCTCTGAAGCCCATGCACCAAGTCGGCTTGTATAATCGCGTGTTTTGAAATATGCAAATGATTCTTCATCGGTAATCTTCTCGACACTGCCCTCGATTCTAATCTGTCTTTCGAGTTTATCCCAAAAGAACAGGAGAGAGGCATTTGGATTTTCTTGAAGCTCAAGCCCTTTTCTGCTTTCATAATTAGTAAAGAAAACATAGCCCTTTTCATCAAAATTCTTTAAAAGAACTACTCTTGCCGATGGTTTCCCGAATTTGTCTGCTGTTGCTAAAGTCATGGCATTTACATCGAGAAAATCAGCTTTGACTGCATCGTCAAACCACAGCTTGAATTGTTCGTAAGGATTGCTGTGGGCAGTATCCTCATCGAATTTTTCTTTGCCGTAATCACGCCTTAAAGCATTGAGTGAATCTATTAAATCCATTTACACACCCATAGAGGATATATTTGTAGTGACACATTGCAATGTGTCCATATATTGCAATGTGTACCTACTTTAAAAATTTATTTAATTATATTAAATTTTCCGCTCACGTTTGTTTTTGTTCCAACCAACTGATAATAGTAAACACCGCTTGGCAGATTTGAACAATCCCAGTTCAAAATATGTATTGCGGGTTCCATATTCCCATCAATAATTGTTTCGATATTTTCTCCTAATGAATTGAAAATCTTTAAGGACAAATATTCTCTTTGCTTCAGTACTATTTCAAGAGTAGCATTATTACTGATTGGGTTTGGATAAATATAAACAGAATTGTCATATGCCGAAAAATCATCAACCGGCGAGGCATCACCAACAGTAAATCTTCCATTAATTGACCAGTCACTCGAACCACCGGGACCCTCAGCGGAAACCCTCCAGAAATATTGTGTCAATAGTTCCAAAGCACCTTCCGGCATCTTAAACTTTGTCCCCGTTATACCTGTTTCATCCACTACTAATCCCCAATCAGGGAAAAGTCTTTCCGAGGATACCTGAACATTATATGAAGTTGCACCGGTTACAGGCTCCCACTTAAGTTCAACTCTGCCGCTAATAGCAGTAGCTCCTTGTGGAGGATAAACTAAAACCGGCTTGCCCGGAGCCGCTGATGCTGTTGAAAAATTCCATGTTGGAGACCATGTGCTTGGTCCGCTTATATTGGATATTGACCTAACTTTCCAATAATATTTACTGCTTGTTGTTAAAATATCTTTTAGAACAGTATAAGAAGTAGCTGTAATATCAGCTTTATCAACCTTGGTTGCAGTAAACAAATCAGAATCTGAAATTAACAACTGGTACCTATCAGCTTTATCTGCGGCACTCCAAGATAATGTAGGAGTCATGGAAACATTCATTGAATTGTTCGCCGGTCCTGCCAATGCCGGTGGGTCAGGAGCAGTTGTTGTTGTAAAATTCCAAACTGAAGACCAATCGCCATCACCTGCATCATTATGACCTGCTACTCTCCAATAATATTTTGTCATTGGTTCCAATGCACCTGAAACTGAAAAACTGGTTCCGCTTATATTGGTTCTTTGGTAAACAATGTCAGATTCTTTAAAAGCACTATTTTTTGCAACTTGAAGAAGATAATAGGATGCCCCCTGAGAAGTGCCCCACTCAAAAGTTACGTTAGGATTTACACCTGTTGCATTGTTTTGCGGCTGTGATAATACGGATATTCCGGGTTTGGTTATAAACGGGTCACGAAATGCAAACTCATAACTGAAGTTCTTCTTTTGTCCATTAACCAAAACATCAAAAACTCTTACCTTATATACTTTTTGTTGCTCTAATCCGTGCATCTGCCAGTAACAATAATTTGGCAAACCATAACCATCATATGCCCAACCCAATCCTGTGCCTTTTCCATATCTCGTTACAGTCCCTGCTTCATTTTCAACTTCAACATAAACTTCATTAACCGGAGACCCATTTAAAGTGCTTGCATATTTTACATTTTGGTCATTATTCGACCATCTGCTATTCTTGTTGGCAACAACTGAAAATGATAATACAGACCAGCCAAAATCCCATATACTTGGGGGGTAATCTCCATAAGGACAAGCAACGAAGTCATTTTGTAAAGAGCTTAAATCCTGATTTGTTTGAGAGTCATAATAAAAGGACATTCCGCAATATTGTCCACCTCCTGTTTTTGCTGTGCCGTCAACTCTGCCAAATGCAATTTTCTTTACAAATGGGTCAATTATCCAACGACGATGCCCTAATTCAATTTGATTTCTATCATTCATCCATGAAATTACTGAACTTTCAGAAGAATAAGTTGTACCGCTTCCCAAAAATAAATTTGTACTTATACCACCGTTATAACCGGTTTGTGAGTAACAATAACTGCTTGCATCGGGTGTATGGGTTAAACTCCCATTTGCAACTGATATTAACGAAATCTCCATGGCTTCATCCTGAAAATAATTATCATATTCAAAATGAGGTAATTTATGCAGGTCACGAATTTTGTTTAAATAGACTAGCATTTTGTCCTTTTCGCTTTGCTTAAGTGTCCCGGTTTTACAGTTTGCAACATCCGGAACTACATCATATAAATTTTGATATTGAGAAAAAGCAAAATCAGGAATAAGAAAAATTCCTAAACAAGTTATCATCAGTAAAATTCTATTCATCATATAACACCATAATTAAAAAAAATCAAAAAAAATAAATATTCTAAATTATAAATCGAAATATATTGAATTTAATTGTAATTTCAATAAAAAAGGCAGGTTTTGTATTCCTGCCTTTTGTAAATTAGCTAAAATCACTACAATTGTGTCAATAGATTAATGACCAATCATCTGTTTATATGCTTCAACATCCATAAGCTTATTGAGTTCTGAAGGGTCGGACATTTCAATTTTAACCATCCATCCGTCTCCGTATGGGTCGTTATTTACTACTTCCGGATTATCATTTATTGTGTTATTAATCTCAATAATTTTACCGCTAACCGGAGCAAGCATATCAGCAACAGTTTTAACGGCTTCAATAGTACCAAAAGTTTGGCCGATTGCTACTTCTGTAACACTATCATCAATATCAACATAAACAACATCACCAAGCTCACCTTGAGCATGGTCTGTGATACCCACAATACCAATATTTCCATTTACCTTTACCCATTCATGGTCTTCGGTGTACTTTAATTCATTTGGGAAATTCATTTTCTATCTCCATCTATAATTTTAAAAATCAACATATTTTTCAAAAAATTAAATATTAAATTACGAAAAAATTACATTTCCATCCAATTAACTCTTTCAAGGTATTTTGTATCGATGTTTCCGGCTATAAAATCAGGATTTTGCATCATCTTTTGATGAAAAGGAATAGTAGTTTTAATTCCTTCAATAACAAACTCATCAAGTGCTCTTCTCATTTTTGCAATTGCTTCATCTCTTTTTGGGGCAAATGTAATTAACTTTGCCAGCAAAGAATCATAATAGGGGAGAACAACATACTCCTGATAAACATGAGAATCAATACGAACACCATGCCCACCGGGGAAATGTAAGCTCGAAATTCTTCCGGGGGATGGTATAAATCCATTGAATGG
>CAZEHW010000158.1:0-8344 GCA_964511865.1 uncultured Hyphomicrobiales bacterium
AATTATATTAATTATAAATAGAGTCCTAGCAAATCTAATGCCTGAAATATAATAAATGAGAAAGGACTACTATATATCTAACTCAAATAAGTAAAATAATTTTAATTTATAAATTTTACTTAATATATTAACTCACACTTTTGAGTAATTAGAAATACTGTTCTTCTTCGTCGTCATTATAAAAATATTCATCATTCAGAACATCTTCATATTCGGGCCATAGGTCTTCAATACCTTCTATGAGTTCGTCTGTGTCTTCAAGTTCCTGCAGGTTTTCTATTACCTGCAAAGCACAAGCTGTTCTGTTGGCAAAATCCAACAATTCCTCTTTTGTTGAGGGCCAGGGGGCATCCTCCAAATACTGTGCAAGTTCTGGGGTCCAGAACATCTATACAACTCCAATAATTTATGAATCAATAAATTGCATTTTAAATTTTGGCAAAAATATAACATATATTCAAATATCCAAACATTATTTTTTCTTTTTGGAAATTTTTCTTTTTTAATTTTTATTAAAAAGACTATTCATGTAGTAATAATTATCAAAGAAATTGAAGATTTATCATTTAAAAAACTAAACAATAACAGTAGATTATTGGCTGAAAATTGAATGTTAGACAAGATAAGAATTATTGCTTTAAAACTTTTGGAATTGTTAAAGTAAAGGTAGAACCATTGTTTTCCTGACTTTCAAAATCAATTTGACCTCCAAGAAGTTCCATATACATTTTAACAATGCTTAAGCCAAGACCGTTACCCAAAATTGAACCAATATTAGAACCTCTATGGAATGGTTCAAAAATTATAGCTTTATCTGCCTCCGGAATACCAATTCCTTTATCAGTGATTGTTATCTTGTAAAAGTCATCTTTTGGAAAAATATCTATGTATATATCACTTCCGGATGGGGAATACTTAGCTGAGTTTGTTAGAATATTCGTCAAAGCATGTGTTAGATGCTGTAAGTCACTTGTTATCATCTCAGTACCGGGAGCGGCATTTAAGATTAATTTATGCTTATTCTCATCTATATGTTTAA
Source organism: uncultured Hyphomicrobiales bacterium (assembly GCA_964511865.1). Classification (GTDB taxonomy): domain Bacteria; phylum Bacteroidota; class Ignavibacteria; order Kapaibacteriales; family UBA2268; genus ChocPot-Mid. The sequence goes on from CAZEHW010000158.1 coordinate 1,040, forward strand.
TATTAGTTACTACATCTTTACAAAGCTCAGTTATTGGCATTGTCAAAATATTAAGCTCTTGTTGGATTGACCCTTTTTTGCCGATAACCAATACGTCATTTAGCAGTTTAACCATAACATCAACCTGCTTCTTTATCATTTGAAGGTATCTCTCATGATTTTCCGGACCTTTTTCTTTTAATAAGTTAGGTAAAAAGTCAGCTACATTCATAATCACAGTAAGCGGATTTCTGTATTCATGGGAAACCATCGAAATAAACCTTGTTTTTAACTCATTAAGTTCCTTGGCTTTTTCCAAAGATTCTGCAAGCTTTTCCTGGGCTTTGAGCAGTTCCATTTCTGTTTCTTTTCTTATCCCATTCTCTTTTTTCAGGTCGTCCAAAGCTTTTTCAAGTTTAATATTTGTTTCTTTTTGAATTCTGTTAATTTCATTCAACTCATCCCGAGCTTTTAAAAGATTCCTCGAATATCTATAAATTATATATGCAAATATTATTAGTGAAAGTATTAACAAGGTTAATGCAACTATAAATATTGTTCTTTCACGTATTTGCATTTCCTTAATTCTGTTTGATTCTGTCAGATTAGAGATCTCTGTATCTTTTTTTAATGTTTCATAGTTAGCAAGAAGTTCATTGATTTGCTGGACTTTTTCCGAACCGATTACTGAATCCCGAATTGATGCAAATTTCTGCAGATGGAACAAAGATTTTTCATATTCATCATTAAACTTATATATTTCAGACAGATAATAATGTGAAGTCTTTGTTGGGATATTATTGATTTTTCCTAATTCGACAGACCTCAGGAAAAATAATTCAGCGTTTCTATAATCCTTTTGCTTGAAATACACCCTGCCAATGCAATCGGTAGTATAAATGAGCCCTGAGAAATAATGTATTTCGTCCATCATTGATAACGCTTTATTGTAATAATCCAATGCATTAGTAAAATCTTCTTGTCCCTCGTAAACTTCTCCAAAATTATTGAAAGAAACAGCAATACCAATTCTGTTATTAATTTTTTTCTTCAATTCAAGGGACTTACTATAATTATCTAAAGCTTCATCAAATTTATTTTGATGAAAATAAATATTACCAATATTATTTAGAATAACAGCTAATGATGGTAAATCATTATTTGATTTTATTATTTGATAAGCTTTTTCGTAATATTCTAATGCTTGGTCATAATTTTTAAGGGTTTTGTATATAACAGCCAGATTATTTAGTAGAATTGCTAATGATTCCTTATCATTCAGTTTATCAGAAATAATAATGGCTTTCAAATAATATGAGACTGCATTAACATAATCAAAATCATAAAAATATGTTAAACCAATATTTGTTAGAACTAATGATTCTTCTCTTTTCTTATTGTGCTTCGAAAAAATATTCAATGTTTTATATAAATAATACCGAGATTCTTCATACCTATTAAGCTTGTTATAAACTAAGGCAATATCATTGTATAAATCAGCAATTTTTAAAGTTAGATTGTTTTGATAAAAATATGTTAATGAAAATGTGTAATATTCCAAAGATTTTTGATAATCTGACAGGCAGTAGTAGGCAGTACCAATCAATCTGTTCAATTCTGCAGAACTTAGAGAATCATTTTTTTTATCAGATTCAATTAAAGCAGTAAGGCAAATGTCAAGGGCTTTTTGTGGATTGTTGAATACTAAATCCCATCCCTGAGCTATTGCAGGGGATTCTTTTGTGTTGTTGGATGCAAATGAATCATAATTAAAATAATATAATAAAATAAAAAAAATAGAAAATATCTTGAAAGATATTAGAATTTTTCTTAAATTATGTCCTAATTTATTTATTTTTTTCTGTTTCATTTTATTTTGCTAAATCAAAAGCAAATAAACTGTTAATAATATAATTTATAATATTACGAAAAATGTTTAACAAAAACAAGGGGAAATCTTATGAAAGCTTTAAAAAATTTATTTTTTGCCATTGCATCTCTAACTTTTACAGTTATTTTATTTGCATGTTCTGAAAATTCTATGCAGGAAAAAGACATTACTAACAATCCAAAAGGTCCTGATTATACTCCAATGACCTATCCTAATGACAGATTATATACCGAAGACCATGTCTGGGTAAAATTAGAAAGCGAATCTGTCGCATTGATTGGTATAACTACTTATCCTTTAAGCCAAATAGGAACAGTAATGGCTGTACAGGATCCAATTGATGAAACACTAGAAGGCAAAACCGGCATACCAAAGAAAAAGAAAATCGCAGAAATTATCGGCTCTTTATCCAATTTTGGACTCTTGATGCCTGTATATGGAGATATTGTTGTAAAAAATCCTGATATGGATATCAATCCTTCAATTATTAATATTGACCCGTATAATCTTGGTTGGATATACAAAATTTCCAATTTCAATTTACTTGAAGTTCAAAATCTGATGAATGCCGGAGATTACGAAATTTACGTAGCCGGATTGTAAAATTTATATTTTAGCTTCCTTTTCCACCCCTCAGACTTTGCAGGGGAGGAAAAGGTTTGCTCAAATTTATATAATGTAAGATTGCAAATTTGTGTCATTCACTCTTTTTTAACTTTCAATTTATAAAGATTGAATTCTCTATCGGTGGTTAAATAAAAATTTCTTATTTTTGGTTATAATTTTAATTACTAATAATACCAATTTTAAATTTGATAAATATTGAATTAAATAATTTAATTGCTTGTCCATCTTGCGGTGCCGATGTAATTCCAAATTCCAATACTCTAAGTATTAGTAGTAAGGAAAATGGAAGGTATAAATCTGAGGTTCTAATTTGTTCAGTTTGTCAATCTGTATATCCAATTAACGATTCTATTCCAATCTTTCTGCCTCAAATAAGTGGTAATGATAGAATGAACTATATTGAGCATTATGAAAAAGATGGCGAATTATTTAACTATTTCGAAGAAAGGGAGTGCAAGGCAACAAAGCACGAGGAACTTCGTTTACGGCAGTACATTCTTTCAAGGTTAAAAACAGATTCAATGACAATCCTTGATATTGGTTCGGGAGGTGCTTGGCTGGCAAAAGAAATCAATTTTAAGAAAAACAAATTAATATCATTCGATTTATCGGGAAAAAATATAAAGAAAGCACTTAAGCGATATCCTAATCAAAATCACTTTGGTGTTGTGGGAGATGCCTTAAATCCTCCTTTCAAAAAAAACAGTATTGATTGTATTGTAGCATCAGAGATAATTGAACATTTAGTTAATCCTCAGGAATTTGTTTCACAGATGTTAAATATTTTAAAACCCGGAGGAATATTTATTATCAGTACTCCATACAAAGAAGAACTGCAGTATTATCTTTGTATTCATTGTAATCAGATGACTCCTAAAAATGCACACTTACATTCATTTGAAGAGAATAAACTGCTTTCTTATTTCAAAGCAGAAAATATTTCCGGAATTAAATCTAAACAATCTGAGCTTGTGAAAGATATTAGATATTTTATCTTCGGTAACAAAGCACTAACTGTATTAAGAACTTATGTACTCCTAAAATTTCTGCCATTTTCTCTTTGGAAAATTGTTGATAAAATCGCAAATTTAATATTACATAAACCTGCTCACATAATTATAGAATATAAAAAAGAAATATGAATTATAAAATAAAATTGTATCTAATTGGGCTTCTTAGCGGAGTTTTACTGGCATTAGCTTTTCCACCTTTGCCATTTTATTTTTTGGCTTTTATAGGTTTTATTCCTTTGCTTTTCGTTTTGGAAGAAAAAAAAGGTGAAAAATCGTTTTTACTACTTTACAGTACTTTTTTTCTATACCATTCTATTACTAACTGGTGGATTGGTAGCTGGCAGCCAAACGCAGACCCATTTTTAATGGCGTCCGGTATTATTCTCTCCTTTTTTCATCCTCTGTTTTTTTTAGTACCGATTTATACATATTTATTTGTTAGAAAAAAGTTTGGATTAAATACTGCATTATGGTTATTCCCATTTATATGGACTTCATTCGAATGGCTTCATAGTCTTGGAGAAATGTCTTACCCTTGGTTAACTATCGGATACACACAAGTCTATAATTCACTCTGGGTTCAAGTTGCAGATATTTCGGGAATTTGGGGTGTCAGCTTTTTAATTGTAATGATAAACTCTTTATTTACAAAAATATTTTTTTCAATCAGGACTTGCGATTCCGGAATTAGTATTTGCCTTAAAGAGAAAAAAACACTTAAAATTTTAATCATTAATATATTATTGCTATTATCACCTTATTTCTATGGTTTAGTTCGTGTCAATGAATATAATCATTCTGATATTGTAAAGAAAAATAAATATATTAAAATCGGTATTATTCAACCCAATATAAATCCATGGGCAAAGTGGGAAAGAAATGTTTTAGGACAAATCTCCGAACATATCAGACTACAGGATTCTTTATTGATTACACATCCTGATATTGATTTATTTCTATGGTCTGAAACAGCCATACCTTTTTTGGATTTAAATCTGAATAGTTCACACAATTTTGGTGCTTTGAAAAATTGGATTGATAAACATCAAATTTCAATTTTAACCGGTCTTGCTGATATAAAACTCTACCGTACAAATGAAGAAGTTCCTGCTACAGTCAAAAAAATTGAAGGTGCTCAAACTATGTATTATGAATCTTACAACTCGGCATTAATATTAAATCCCTATTATAAAAATCCTTCAGAACTTCAAATATACAATAAGATGAGGTTAACTCCCTTTTCTGAACGTTTTCCCTATGGGAAATATCTTTCATTTGCAACTGATTGGTTTAAATGGGGAGTAGGAATATCGAGTTGGAATACAGGTGAGAGTCAGTTTCCGCTAATACTCAAAAAAACTTTAAACTCTGTCAATGATATTCCTATTGGAGCCATAATTTGCATTGAGTCCATTTATCCTGATTTTTCAAAAGAATATATTAGACAAGGTGCAGAGTTGTTGGTTGTAATAACAAACGATGCATGGTTCAACCATACATTTGGACCCGAGCAACATTTTATAATGTCCCGGGTCAGAGCAATTGAAACAAGACGATACATTGCCAGATGTGCTAATTCAGGTTTGTCCGGATTTATTGCTCCAAGTGGTGAATCTGTAAAATTATTAAAACAATATACAGTTACTGCCGATGCTGAAAGAGTACCTTTGATGAAAGAAAAAACAATATATGTTAAATTTGGTGATTGGTTAGTTTATTTGTGTACAACAATTTCTTTCATATTCATCATTTTTGGGATGATAGTCAAGAAAAAGTAAGAAAATTATTTGAATTTTAATTTTATTTTTTCCTAATTGAAACAATATCATTTTTAATTCGTTAAATCCCTATATTCATTACAAAATTTAGGTGATTTATATGGAATTTATTATTAAAAGAAGATTGTTTTTCAGTATATTATTTTTATTACTTGCTTTCACGGTTGGGAATGCTGCTGCCCAGTTGTACCCTATTAAATTTGTGAAAGATACTCTGCCAAATGGTTTGACGGTTATATATTGCCAGGATAATACTACTCCAATAGTAAGTACAGTAGTTCAATACAAAGTTGGCTCCAAAGATGAGATATCTTCTCAAACCGGATATGCTCACTTCTTTGAACATTTGATGTTTGAGGCAACTGAAAATATACCAAGGGCATCAATAGATACTTATGTACAGGAGGCTGGAGGAAATCTTAATGCCTTTACTTCATTTGACAAAACTGTGTTTCATTTTCAGCTACCATCCAATCAGATTAAACTTGCTCTTTGGATTGAATCCGAAAGAATGAGAAATCTGAAAGTACAATCTGATGGAGTTGAAACTCAAAGAGGAGTAGTTCTCGAGGAGATAAAACAAACAACAACTAATCAACCTTATGGGACTTTATTACAAAAAACAATGGAAAATTTATTCAAAGGTTCATCTTACGGTTGGGATGTTTTGGGCTATGAAAAAAATATTGCTGCAGCGACCATTGAAAATTTTCAAAATTTTTATATTAACTTCTATCAACCCAATAATGCAATTCTTGTTATTTCCGGTGATTTCAATTTATCCGAAACTAAACAAATGGTTAATGATTATTTTTCAAATATTCCAAGAGGACAGGTCCCAAAAAGAAACAATATCAATATTCTTCCTATCCAGAAACCATATAAGGAAACAATATATGATGAAAAGGTTGAATTGCCCGGTATTTTCATCAGCTTTAGGGCACCTGCAGTTGGTGACTCTAATTATTATGCTACTTCATTACTTTCCGAAATTTTAGCTAATGGTGAGAGTTCAAGACTATATCAAAGATTAGTTGATAAAGAAGAATTAGCTGTCGAAGTTTCTGTAGACCCGATTTTTCTTCAGGATGTCGGAATAGTGCTATTTTATGCTATTGCTTCTCCTGGTAAAAGTATTGAAAATATAGAGAAAATAATTTATGAGGAAATTGATAATCTAATTAAAATGGGTGTCAATGACGAAGAATTAAAAAAAGCCAAAAATATTCAGGAAAATGATTTCATCATGGAAAAAGAAAATACGATGAGTATTGCTCAATCTCTTGCTGAATATCAGGGCTATTATAATAATCCTGATCTAATTAATACTGAAATTGATAAATATTTAAAGGTATCAAAAGATGATATAAATAAAGCCGCATCAAAATTTTTGGGTACAGATAAAAATGTAACGTTGATATATTTACCGAAAAAGTAATTAATGTTTATTAGATAAAAATTGAGAAATTTATTGTTAAATAATTATAGATAAGAGTTAAAAAATGAAAAAGATATTTGTTTATATATTATTGATGTTTCTGTTTGCTTTACAAAATGTACAATCAGCAGATTCGATACTTACGAAAAAACCGGAGCCACTTCCTGAAAAGGAATTAAAATTCCCTGAGTATAAGGAATTTACTCTTGATAATGGACTAAAAGTTTTTGTTATCGAAGACCATAAACAACCAATTATATCTTTCAGACTTCTTGTTGCCGGAGGCAAATCAGTTGATACTTTAAAACCCGGTGTAGCTGAAATTACATCACTGCTTTTAACAAAAGGTACAAAAAAATACAGTGCTCTTGAAATTGCTAAAACAACTGACGGAGTTGGTGCAAGCATATATTCTAATGCAGGAACTGACTTTATTACAGTTAATGCATCAGGATTGAAAAAGCACATGAATACAATACTTGATGTTTACACACAAATTATCACAAATCCGATATTCCCGGAAAAAGAATTTGGGAAAATCATACCAAGAGAGATAGTACTTAAACCGAAAGCATTACC
>CAZEHW010000159.1:0-8316 GCA_964511865.1 uncultured Hyphomicrobiales bacterium
TTAATAACTCTAAATTAATTATATACTAAAACTAATTTCAATTATATAACCAGATTGTTGAATTTAAGTTCAAACTTTCATATCAGATTTAAAAAATATTATCGACAAATTTAACTTTTTAAAAGCATACAAAATTACCGTGAAAATAGCTTGACATAAGATTATTTGCTTTCAATAACTCAGTTTACCAATTCTTATTGTTCACTTTTTTTTCGATCGCTTTTTAAAAATTATTTCAAAATTAAATACTCTAACCAATCTTTTTTTCCAATTTTGTCAATACATTGCAAACCATAAAATTCACCCCGGGCATTTCCCTCAACCATTATCCAACCATTATCTGTTAAAGCCAAATCCCAACCAATATACCTGTTTGACGGGACAACTTCACTTAACTCCTTTACTAAAGATTTTGCACCATCCCACATAGGAATTTTAAAGCCAACAATCGATTCACTTGTATCGGGATGAACAATATATTTATTACCCATCCTGTCGTAAGCAGGAGTTTCTACTATACCAGAGTTAATATCAACAATAGCACCTATTCCACCGCTGGCTACATTATCTACGACTCCCCCACCTCGCCCAAAACGGATAAAGCAAGTAAATATTTCAGTCCCTTCTTTGGTTCTAATTGTTGGTATCCGTATTGTACTCAAAGCGTTTGGATAAATGTTTCTTATTGAATGATAATTGTTAACTATTTCTTCTATAATAAAAGGACCATTAACAAGCAGTTGCTCGAAAATTTTCGACACACTTTCAAACTCATTAATTGACAAAACCATTACACCTCGACCACCGCCATTATGAACAGGTTTTTTTATAAAAGTTGAATTCCGGCTGACAAAATCACTGAACTTTTCAAGGTCGTCATTGGTTGATATATACAAAACCTCACGCCCGTAATACTTCTTAAAAAGCTTATATGTTTCATTTTTATTATCAAAAAGATGGATGTTTTCAGTTGGATTTAAAATCTCACAGTAAACATAACGCATTTTATCTGTTACAAAGGCTTCCCTCCCCAAAGTATTTAAATGAGGAAAATTAAACAGGAAGTATTCAGTAAACATGGCACCAAACCGATGCAGGGAATAAACCATATCATCCCTTAATACGCGCTTTTGTTTTTCATCTATGTCACCATTAAATGCCTTTATTTCCCGATAAATCGCATTCAACCCGGCCTTATAATACTTTCTGTCAAATAATTTATAGTACAGAACATACATCTTCTTCCAGAAATGCGAATTATCGGCAAGATAACTTAACCACCGCTCAAAACCATTAACTAATTTCCACCGGGCTATTTGCTTTGTATTGATTATACTTTTTGTGGCTTCTCTAACTTGATTCTCAATTGATAATTGCTTCAATTAAACCTCCCCTTTTTAAAACTATTTCAGTAACAAACCGTAATTGCTGAAGCCTACTTCCATCGATAAGATTACCTTGAAAATAGCTTGATATAATCCTCTTCGCTTTCAATTACTCCATATGCCATCGCCTTTTGGTAAATTTTCTTAGCCCATCCTCTGTGCGGATTAATTTCATTCATTTTATTTGATTTTGCACTTTTAATTACTCCACCCGATGTGTCCAGTATCTGCAGTGCATCCTCGTATTCTTCCTTAGTTACAGCCTGCATCGAATTCACATAATTTATGTGAGAAGGGTGAATAACGGTTTTTCCAACAAATCCATTTGCATTATCAAGTATAACTTCGCGGAGCAAACCATCAACAGCTTCATTTACAATCGTTGATCTCTTTACCAGGGAATGATGAATATTGGTATTTAACCTTTCTTTGAATTTCATATTTTTACTGGCCAAGAAATATTCCCATACAGGAGCAGAAAGTATATAATCATCACCTTGCCTGTTCAAAAAATTCAAAATATCCGACAAACAATCTCTTACAGGAAGAATATCATAAATTGTATAATTCATCCCTCGCCTAACGCCAAACCACGATGATAAATCGGTTGCTCCAACCCTAATATTCAGAATCAAATTTCTATAAGGTCTAACAATAGCCTGAACATTAAGTAACTCATTAATTCTGGTTTCCTTTAATATGAGTTCTTTGCTTTCCAGAATTGGCATACCATATAAAACTTCACCGAACTTTTCGTTCAATCTTTTCAAATGAGATAAATAAATCTCTCCGTTTGTACTGTTGAACTTAGGAAAAACAAATCCTGTCAGTACTTTTACCTGATTACCTGATAATTTTTCAGTAAAAGATAAAAATTGATTTGTATTTCTTACTCTCAAAAAAATAAGTGGAATATCATTGATACTTATAATCTCATTTTTTATTGCATTTGAAATATCTTCCAACACATTTAAAACATTAGTCTCAGCATCAAACAGAGATTCTTCTGCAATGGCATCTTCAAAACACATGACCATTGAGGTAAGTTCCGGAATTTTCTTGTTTAAAATTGATTGCGTGAAATTTTTTGTACCGGGCATATAAAGGGTTGCTCCCAAACAATACTGTAAAAGTTCCTTTTCGGTATATTTATTAAATTCTACTGGATTCTTAATAAATTTAAATCCTGGATTGTTTTGATGATGTTTCATTGCGTAACTATAAAATTTGTTTTATTTAATTATTGCATCAATCCAAATATTCCTGCAGAAAAAGAATTATCTGGATAAGGATTTAATTGAATTTAAACTTTGTATATATATCTTTGCGCATAATTGCAGTACCATCAATATCAAATACCTGCAATTCATTTATTGCCATTAATATTTTTCTATCCAATTCTTCTTTTGATTCAGCTTTAATAATAAATGCTCCAACTCTGCTTTTTGTTGACATATCGGAACCAATTTGCATTCCTTTGGATACAAAAAAGAAAAATTCGTCTATCACATTTTCTTCAAGTAATTTTTCATGGCCGGTAATTCTATCAAAAATGCCTTCTTTGGAATAAATAATCACCGATTCAAGTAAAAAATTACTTTCCCTTATTTCAATTGTTGGCTTAATGTTTAAAAAAGAATCTATCGACGCATTTAAAAAATCAAAACCCGTATATAATTCGATTAGTCTGAAACTTAATCCACCACCCACTCTGGGTGCAAATTCCACCACTTTTACGTTATCTTTCTTATCAATTATCGCTTGTATAAATAGTGGCGTATTATTCAAATTAAATACAGTAGCAATTTGATTTGAAATTGTTTGAATTTTTTCATAACCTGCCTTTGAAAGTTCAGTAGGAATACTTGAGCCGACGGATTGCATTGTAAAATTACCATTAAGGCGTATTTGATTCTTTTGGCGAATCATGATAATCCGGGCTTGATTCTGTGAAATAAAACAATCAATCTGAATCTCTTTACCTTCAACAAATTCTTCGATAATAACTTTATTATTTCTGCTAACTTTAAGCGCTTTATAAAAATATATCTCAACTTCAGATATTGTGTTTGCCCTGCGAACTCCCTTTGAACCGGTACTATCAGACGGCTTAACGACAAGTGGATATGTTAATCCAACATCTTCAAATTTTTCATATTCATTAATGCTCACAAATTTTGATGTTGGTATATCATTTTCCACCATTATTTTTTTCATTAATAATTTATCTGTAACATTCAATGCAGTTTCATAACTATATGGTTTTGGTAATCCTAGTTTTTCTGCAACGTAACAAGCAACGGTATTTGCCTGATCGATACTTGTACTAATTACTAATGATGCTTTCCTTTTTAATGCAATTTCCAATACTTTTTTGCTATCTAAAGTACTCTCTTGTAAATGTTCATCTGCAAAATTCTTTGCTGGTGGATTTTCTAAATAATCAATTAAAATTACATGATACCCTCTTTTCCTGAGATTCTTAATTAAAGCAATGTGTGCATTCGTCCCTCCCAAAACAATCGCAATTGTTTTCTCCTTCGTCATATTATAACCTCTTTAAAATTTCAGATAGTTTATTTTCAATATTCCAAACATTCTCAGCTATATAGTTTGAATCCTGAACTGATTTACCTCCAAAAAGAGCCAACCTTTTAAATTTATTAATGATTTCATTATCTGTTAGAGGATTTTCCGGTTCTCCCTTAGCTAAATCAACCCGGTAAGAATAGTTTTTTTTGTCGGTCGTTAAAATATTAACAATTGCAACCCTCTTTTCGGGTATTAAAGCTGTTAAATTATCATCGGCTTCCACTTTTACTTTTTTCGTGAGCTCTCTTATCCGGGGATTATTTAATGATTCTTGTGAATATTCCTCAATATCAACTTTTCCTTGAATAAGTGCAACAGCTACGCCATAAGGTGTACTTAATTTTGCATCAGTCGAGCCTTTGATATCGTTATGTTCATGACCATTTGCCGCCTGATGATAGGTTGAAATTCTAACTTCTTCTATTTGTTCGGGTTTTATACTAAAGTTTTGTTTAAAATATAATGCTGCCTCAATAGCTGTATGTGAATGCCTGCAAGCTGCGTACGGCTTCATATAAATCATTTCTATGCCCAGTTTGTCTCCAGGTAATTTCTCTATTAAAGAAAGATTACTTTTATCAGTCATCATATTTATCAATCCCCAGTCTCCTGATAAAACATCTTCAATGCCTCTAAAACCTGCCTTTGCGATTTGTGCGGCAATTATTCCTGATACTGATGCTTTTCCCGAATTGAATACTTTAAGTTCCGAGTCGCCTTTGGTAACATTTAACATTCCAGATGCCGAAGTGGCCGCTGCCGAAAGTGTATTACTCATTTCTTGCTTTGTAAAACCTAACGCTGCACTAATTGCTATCGCAACACCAATTGTTCCGCAAGTTGTGGTAGCGTGATAACCGTTATTACGATGTGAAGGTTGAATTGCACTTGCCAAGCGAATTGCTGCTTCGTATCCAACAATTATTGCTCTTATTAAATCTTGTCCTGTCAGATTATATTCTTCGACTACAGGCAATATCGCTGATATAATCGGTGCACCCAAATGAATACCACCATGCCTGGAACCATCATCAAGTTCTGCAATATGTGCACTCATACCATTAATTAATGCTGCATTATAAAGATTGCTTTTTCTTCGGAATCCAATCACACTTATATTTCCTGCTTGCTTTTCGGCAAAACTTAAATATTTACTAGCTTTTTCTTCCAATATTTTTGATCCGGCCAAGGTAACACCAAGATAATCGAGAAGGCACTTTTTTGCTTGAAGTATTGCCGTTTCAGGAAGCTTTATTTGAGTTAAATTGTAAAGACTTTCAATATATTTCCCCGAAATTGTATTCATTTAATCATCTTATTTTCAATTAAATCTAATCTTCCTAATTCAAATAGCTTAATGTTTTCAAAAGCGTTTGTTATCATTTTGTAGAATGATTCAAATGTTAGCCCACCTGTGTGTGGAGTTAAAATCACGTTATTTAGTTTTAGCAATGGATTTTCCGGATCTGGTGGCTCCTTTGAAAATACATCAAGACCAGCCCCTTTTAATTTACCTGATTTCAAAGCCTTAACCAATGCATTTTCATCAATTAAAGGTCCTCTGGCTGTATTTATTATTATTGAATTTGGTTTCATTGCCTCCAATACTGAAGAATTTATAAGTCCTTTGGTTTGAGATGTCAAAGGGCAATGAAGACTTAAAATGTCAACTTGCGTTATTAAGGAATTAAAATCACAATATTCAATATTCAATTCTTTTTCAATGTTCAAAGGCAACTGAGTAGGACTATTATACAAAATTTTCACATTAAAAGGTTGAAGTAGTTTTACTACTTTTTTACCAATATTTCCGATACCCAAAATACCAATCGTTTTACCGTATAAGCTACCACATTCGAAACCAACATCATTTTTACTCCATTCACCCGATTTAACACCGGCATTTGAAGTAGTTAACTGACGAAGAACTGCAAGAATAAGCAGAATCGTATGTTCTGCTACACTGGTTGAATTAATACCTGGATTTACATATACAGGAATACCCTTCTTTTTCAACGTTTCAATATCCAAAGTATCAGTACCAACACCAGTTCTCTGCACCATTTTCAACTTTGGTGCAGATTCAATTACGTCTTTGTTTACATAAAGCCTGCCACTGGCAAGAATATAATCTGCATCTGCAACTTTAATTTTTAATTCCTCTTCACTTAATTTATCCAAAGTGATAAATTTAAATCCTTCAGGTAGTTCCTTTTTAACTTCGGCTAAAACTTTATTGCTGTATTTATTTGTAAGTAAAATTGTTGGCATATTAAGATTTGGTTGATAGAAACGATTGGATTCTATTAATGAATACTTCCTTTTACCGAAATAACAGCTTCAGGATAATAGCTATCAATTACTCTTTTAACAAGGCTAACCTGTTTTGCCCTTTGTTTTGCTTCGGCGGCTGTTGTTTCCCAACCATGTGTTTTGGCAACCGACCCACCGGTTTTCAGGTATAAAGGAGCGGTTAATCTGATCATTTCCGGAACTTCGTAGTGCCTGATAAAACCACCCGAAGATGCAGGATTTTCGGTATGCAAATCAATTGGGATATTGATTGCCTGACGCAGTGCTGACAACATTGGCAGTTGTAAATCCCTGACCGGATTAATCGAATTAGCGCCCAACGATTCCAGTAACCTGGCTGAACATGGATTTCCATGACCTGTATGTGCTGACATCTTAAATTTAATTCCGGATGGAATTTCGGCTTCTTTTCGCATCTCATTTAATAGCCATAGTAATCCCTCGTCGTAAAGCAAAAAGGAAGTGCAACCCAAATCTGCTGCTCTTTTCACATCCTCAACAGCTCGTATTATCTGTTCCTGTCCACGAAGTCTTAATCCCATCCTCTGTCCTTCAGGGGTCAACATAGAGGCACTGGTATCGTATGTTGCCCGGGGACCAATGGAAAGAACCAAATCAACCTTTCCCTGGTTAGCCAGCAGAACCATTTCACTAATTTCTTTATCAGTAAGTAACATAATTCCTTTGGTTTGTGTCACCCTATGAATTATCAGATTCAAATTATCAATCTCCTCCAACAGCGATTTCATAGCAACCGGCCCTTGAATGCCCGGAACTTCAAATCGGTATTGTGCACCATCAGAAAACCTTTTTCCTGAAGTAGGAAGGTTGTAGGCATCACCGGCTGGCAATCCCATTTTAGTTAAGAAATCTCTGGTTGCTTTCATAATAAAACTGACTTTATCGTTTCAATAATAGTTTTAATTTCATTTTCATTTAATTCCCAGTATAAGGGAAGACATAATATTCGTATGGCAATATTCTCGGAAAAAGGACATTCCTGATATTCCACAATATTTGAATATGTATTAACGCTTGGGTAAAAATACCGTCGGGGATAAATCTTCTGTTTATTCAGGTGTTTTTCAATTTCCAATAATTGTTCTTCACTTTCAAAAATAACCGGAAAGTAAGAGTAATTTGGCACTCCGTATTTAATGGATTGAAATCTCAAACCCGGAATTTTTGATAACGAATCTTTATATAACTTATATTTCTTTTCCCGGTCATCAAGCACTTCATCATAATATTTTAAATTGGCAATTCCAAGGGCAGCGTGCACTTCTGTCATTTTACCATTAAATCCATCTTCAACTATTTCCTTTTCATTGTTATGCCCAAAAAAGCGAATTCGTTTTATTTTTTCATGGATTTCGGGTTTCGCTGAAATACAAGCTCCACCTTCAGCGGTATTTACCAGTTTTGTTGCATGAAGACTTGTTGCTGATATGTCGCCATATTCCAAAATGCTTTTATTTTTGTAGGTAGTTCCTATTGCATGAGCTGCATCATAAATAACTTTCAGATTATGCCTGGCAGCAATTTCTTCAATTAATTCTACATCACAGGCATTGCCAAATACATGAACCGGCATAATGGCGACTGTTTTATCATTAATCAAAGCCTCTATTTTACCGGGATCAATATTTAGTGTTTCAGGATCAATATCACAAAAAACAGGAGTGCAACCTTCCCATTTTATGGCACTAACAGTAGCAACCCAGGTAAAAGGTGTTGTAATTATTTCGCCCTTTAACTCCAACGCTTTAATTGCCATTTGGATAGCGATAGTTCCATTTGTTACTGCGACAAAATTCGTAATGTTTAATTTTTTACAGAATTCATTTTCCATTTGTTGCACCAAAGGTCCGTTATGGGTTAAAATACCCCTATCCCAAACTCCTTTCAGTAAATCCATAAACTCATTCAATGGCGCCAAAGACGGTTGTGTAACATAAATTGGTTTATTATCCATCTATTTATTTGCTTTTTCTAAAAAATTATTGACTAATTGAGCTTGTCTTAA
>CAZEHW010000160.1:0-5666 GCA_964511865.1 uncultured Hyphomicrobiales bacterium
CCGGTTTTAAGTCTGACACAATGATAAATCCTATTGAGTTATATTCTATGGGAGGTAATGGATTGAGCGGCTTTGGAGTAACTCCTTTAAGGGGCTATGACGACCAATCAATCGGACCTTACGGAGGTGGAAAAGTATTGGCAAGACATATTGCTGAACTTCGTTTTGCAGTATCAGTTGACCCAATGCCCGTCTATTTTTATGCTTTTGCAGAAGCAGGAAATGTTTGGGGAGATTTAAAAAATGCCGATCCCTTTAACCTCAAAAGGTCAGCCGGTTTGGGAGTCCAATTAATGATTATGCCTATTGGTGTTATCGGATTCAGTTACGGTTATGGATTCGACCCTGTAACTGACATAGGTGGTTCGGCTGGTTGGAAATTTTTATTCCACTTAGGTCAGCAATTTTCACAGTCAAAAAAATTGAAAATTTAATAATAATTTTATTTATAATAATTCTAAAAATCAAAAGGAGTTCAAAATGAAAAGATTATTCGGATTAGCAGTGATTATAATTGCCTTACTTATCACTGTACAAAATGCAAAGGCACAAAAAGAAAAAGCCATTAAAATTGGTATTGTTGATGTAGAGATGATTGTTAAGGAATTACCCGAAGCAATCGAAGCTGATAAAAAGCTTTCGGAGTTAACTCAAATGTACAGAGATTCTTTACTGGCGATAGAAAAAATATTTGGCGGCAAAATGGAACAGTACAACAAACAAAAAACTATGATGAACGCTGAACAGCAAAAGAAAGAAGAAGAATCCTTACAGCAATTACAGCTTGAATACCAAAAATTCCAACAGGAAAAATTAGGTCAACAGGGTGAACTTGCTCAAACGAGAGAGAAACTTTTAGCTCCAATAAGGGAAAAAGTTCGTACAGCAATTCAAACTGTCGCCAAGAAAGAAACAATGAATTTTGTTCTTGATAAAGCAAGCCCAATGTTGCTCTATGCTGAAGACCAATTTGATATAACTTTTTCTGTCTTGGATTTACTAAAACGCGGAGCAGTCAAATAAAATTTTGTCTTTTATGATTTATTGTCGAAGAATTAAAAATTTCAGGATAGAATATGCCGGACAAATACAAAACTAAAATTGTTTTGTCTAATAAATACAGGTTAATTAATATGCAGTTAAAATCATTTTTTATTTTGCTGACGGTAGTTTTACTCTCGGCATTAACGCTTAAAGCTCAAAAGGTGGGATTCATATCATCTGATGATATAAGGAAAAACTTTCCGGAAGCCCGACAGGCAGACCAGCGTCTCCAATCTATTGTTGAAGAATGGAAACGTGAATTGCAGTCTATCGATGACAACATTCGTATTCTCGAGGACGATATGAAAAAGAACCGCCTGGTTTGGAGTGACGAAGAAAGGGCTACAAATGAAAATGAACTGAATGAGCTTAAAAAGTCTCAAAAAACTTTTGCTAAAGAAAAATTTGAAGTGGACGGTGAGTACGATAAAGCAGTTCAGATGCTTATGAAAAAAATCGAAGAAAAAATCTATGCCGCAACCCAGGAAGTTGCTGCAAATGAAGGATATGATATTGTCTTCGATAAAAGTGTACAGCCATTGCCATATGTCAACTTTAAATATGATTTAACTGTAAAAGTCTTACGAAAACTTGGAGTTGATACAAAGAAACTCGAAGAAGAACTTGATGCAAAAATCACAAAAGACCCGAGAAATCAGCAAAGCGAGTCTAAAAATGCTCCTTCAAAAAAACGAAGGAAGAGCCGTAGCGGGTCTTCTGAAACCAGTATAGAGGAAGAACCTGTTCCTGTAAGTCCTCCTGGAAATCCCGAAGAGATAAAAAGAGAAGGTGAGATTCCTATTAAAAAATAGAAAATGTTTTTTATTTAGATTTGATTATGCTAATTTGCAGGGAATGTAATTTGAAATATTACATTCCCTTTATTTATTAAATTTTGGAGTTGATTAAATGAATAAGATTGCTTTATTTTCTGTTAAGGAAATTGCAGAATTGATACATGGTGAAGTTGTTGGTAATCCTGATGTAGTTATCTTTGGTTTGAACAGAATTGAAGATGTTCAAAAAGGAGAGATTACATTTTATGTTGATAAAAATTTCGAGAAATACCTGCATAATATTCAGGCATCATGTCTTATTGTCCCCTTGGATTACGAATTTAATATATCAAATGATGTTACTCTTATTAAGGTAGAAAAGCCTTATTTTGCGATAGTGAAAATATTGCAATATCTTGATTCCCGGATACCTAAGAAAACTTCATTTATCCATCCATCTGCAATTATAGATGAATCCGCCAATATAGATAAATCAGCTTATATTGGACCATATTGTATAATAGGAAAAAACTGTAAGATTCATAATAATGTTATTTTGCATTCAAATATTACCTTATATGATAATGTTGAAATCGGAGAAAACACTTTATTACATTCGAGTGTGATTTGTTGTAATGATACAAAGATAGGAAAAGATTGTATAATACATCCCGGAGTTGTATTAGGTGCTGATGGTTTTGGTTATATCGAGCACAAAGACGGGACTTATGAAAAAATTCCTCAATTGGGAAATGTTATTATTGAAGATAATGTAGAAATTGGCTCTAACACAACAATTGACAGAGCTTTGATGGGGAGTACTCTCATTGGAAATGGAGTAAAAATTGACAATCTTTGCCAGGTTGGACATAATGTAAAAATAGGTGAGAATTCTGCTCTTGTTTCTCAGGTTGGTATCGCAGGTTCATGTACGGTCGGTAAACGTAACCGTCTGGGAGGTCAGGTCGGTCTTGCTGGTCATCTTGAAACAGCGGATGATGTTGTTATACTTGCACAATCAGGAGTGCCAAAATCAGTAGAAAAAAAAGGTATGTATTTTGGCAGTCCGATTAAAGAAAGATTGCACGCTTTCAAGATTGAAGCAGTACTGAATAATTTACCCGAACTTGCAAGAGACATAGCCCAATTAAAAAGAATGGTTTCTGAAAATAAAAAGTCTTAAAGTAAATAAAAGAAAGTGAAAATATTGTGGGTTTTTATTATGCGCTTAATTTATTCTTATACTCTCTGTCTTCTATTTTTATTCTTATTAGTCAGTTCTTCTGAAGCTCAGCAATTTACAACTCCGACATATTCCAATATTGAATTTGAGGGTTTGATAAAGCCGATTAAAGGAAAAGGGATAAAATCAGATGGTATTATACTCCGAAAGGATTTTGTGCTCTTCAGAAATAAACATAATAATTTTGATACTTTAACCTATGATAAAGTCAGATTTGTCAACGCATACGAAGGAAACCTGGCAACAGAAGGTATGCTCATCGGGGCTATTTTATTTTTAGGTGGCGAGGTATTTTGGGATGCAACCGATGATGGCAATATAAATAATGGTACCGAGATAGCGGTAGCTGCAACAGTCTTTGGTGGTGGAATAGGACTGATTTGGGGCTTGCTCTCTAATAAACAAAGAACTGTTTACAGCAGAGGAAAATTGCAGGTTAGTATTCTTAATCCAAAATATGATAATTATACATCAATAAATTCAAAAATAGATATTATAAAATTAAGTTATAGCTTTTAAACTTTGTTAATAATCTTATCGTTATCTTGAAAAACATTAATTGATGTTTTTATCTACCATCATTTATTATTTATGCTATCATCATAACAATTTCATATTTAACTATCCACTTATTATCTTTTTTTTCCATAAAAACGAAAGTAAAGGCAGCACATAATGGACCGCAGTAATAGGATGAAGTAAAGCATAACTTTGTAGAATCTTGATTTAAACCTGCCTGACTAAAACTATATTCATATCCTTCAATATTATACTTATTTCTATTAGGATTAGGTGGAAACAAATTCAATTGCTCTATATTATGTAATTGAGAAAAATTTATTGCAATTTTTTTGTCTGGTAGATTTAACAAACTAATCAAAGCATCAATATAACCAGTATCAATTACGTCATCTGTTTCATATTGTTTAAAACGTTGCTTAGTTTTGATAGCTTTTATAAAATGCTCAATATCACTTATAATACCAGGTGCTTTAGCTGGATGCAGAATATCTTTTAAAAATATCTTGGAACCATATTCATAAGCTCCAGTTTGAGTAAAATACGCATGCAAATACTCATTTAATAATTCCGATTCTTTATTGTATTCTCGATTGTAATAATCAACACTTGAACAGGAAAAAAGTACTATTAATATGAACAAAAACAATCTAATTAAATAGAATTTAATTTTCATAATATTAATATTTTATTCTTTATTTTTACACGTACTTATCCCAAAAGGTATATATGCAGGACAGAACTTGAATAAACTTGTAATTATCATCAAACAAGCTATAACAAGAATGATGATTCCCCATGTCCCTGTAACAACATTTGCGAAGTACAAAATTGCGAGAACGACAGCAACAATCAACCTGATTATTCTGTCAATAATTCCAATATTCTTTTTCATGGTTGCCTCCAAAAAAGTATTAATAAAATGAAACTAATATTATATCCAAATTAATAAATAAATCAACTAAATCAAATTATTTCACTTTATAATTTTTCATCACATATACAAAACCAACAAAAATAATTACAGCGATAGAAAGAAATACAATCAAATCCCTCAACAAAAAGGTCGGGTCATTTTTAACAAGCATCATTATTCCCATTGCATTTACTGCTATAATCATGGTGAAAAAGAAACCATAGAACATGAATTGTATCGGATAAGATGATTGAGGTCTCGCCCAAAGCAGATAAACACTTATAATTCCTAAAGGTATGGTAAATCCTAAATCAAAAACACGAACCAACCAAAATGCTGTAGGTGCAATGTCGTATGCTCTGGTCGTTCCGGTCTTGATAACTTCTAAGACTTCTCCAACCCACATTGAACCAAAAATCAACTGAAACAATATAAAAAGAACAGAATAAATCAGTAGTCCCCGTTTCTTGAAATTGCTCTCAACATTTTTCGGAAAAATTGAAAGAGAATACGTCAAAAATATTATTGAGGAAATCAGAACAAACAAAAAGTAAAACATATATTTTTCATTATTGCCGGTGTAAACTGATGAACTCCACTCCCAACCGATTGTATAGCTAAGAGCATAATAAATCAAAAAGAGAGGTGTCATCATCAAAAGATATTTTGAAAAGGATTTCTTGAAGAATAATCCGATACCTGCGATAAGTAATATCGGGCTTAGAACTACAAGATTTATTAAATCCTGACCGATAAGTTGATTGTTGACCAAATCAGCAGTTTTATACTTGATGTTGCCAAGCATCAATGGACCTTGGACTGCAAGATAAATCAATGTTAATGCTGTTAATATCGCTAAAATGGCGACAAAAATTCTTTCAAAAGAATTTTCAAAATTAAAATTATTCGTTTCCATCTTTATTATATATATAAATTTAACATAATAATTTTTAATAAGCATAACTCAAGCCAAGACCAATTCCCGGAGCAAATTCAATACCATAATTTCCCCTGCTTGCATATGGATTGGGTATTTCTTTAAGTAATGAAATTCCTAAATCCAAATTAATCGCAATTCCCGGTTTACCTGAATATAATTCATAACCGACTCCTGAACCTCCTGAAATATATAAACTCTCATAACCTGCACCAATCAACCAATATAATC
>CAZEHW010000160.1:5676-8303 GCA_964511865.1 uncultured Hyphomicrobiales bacterium
TAATCGGCTAAACTCATTTTGATAAATTGATGTTTGAAATTCAGCACCAAAGAAAACCCATATTTTTGAATCATACAAATCAGGCAATAAACCAAAAGTAAACTTAAATGCATCTGTCGGATTTTTTCTTTTCTCTAAAAAATGATAGCTGATGCCTAATGACGAAATTGAAGAAACTGAAACTCCTATGTAATGTCTTGGAACTTCATCTGCCTTATCATTTATTTCTGTCGTATCCTTGGCTGAATTGTTTTGGAAAAAACAAAGTAACATAAATAAGCATAAAATAACAAACCTTAACATTTTAGTATCCAAATTTATAAGTAAATTTTTAAATTGCAAAGTTAATAAAAAGTACAGTCTCAGCAAATCATGTTAGTAAAGATATCGGTTAAATTTCAACATAATAACTTGTATATTTTGTTTATATGTATTAGATTTGTATTTAATTAACTATACATTTAATAAATGTTTATGTAATTTTTGATATGAATAATGGAATGAAAAATATTAATTTTGCTTTGGTGACAAACTTTTCGTGTTTTTCCACAGAACATTATTTTTCTACACCTCCATTAAATATGTCTAAATCAAGAGCATGTAAAATTCTTCATTTCAGACATTATCAGACTGACGCACCGATTTAAGTTTAAAAAGGAATAAAATTATTATAAATTTTTATATATTTGTCTTTTGTTAAGACAAACTTTTATTATTATTTTACTTATTAGAAAAAAAGGAGTTTACACGTGAAAAAAGATTTTCTTAAAATATTGGATTTTACTTCAAAAGAAGTACTCGATACTTTCAAAATAGCTATCGATATGAAAGCTAACCCAATGAAATATGCTGAATCATTAAAGGGTAAAACATTAGCCTTGATTTTTGAAAAACCATCGCTCAGAACAAGAACAAGTTTTGATATTGGTATTCAGCAATTGGGCGGCTATTCATTGTATTTATCACCTGCGGAAATTAACCTTGGCAAGCGTGAATCAGTTTACGATGTTTCAATGGTTTTAGACCGTATGGTGCAAGGTATTATGATTAGAACATTTGGACATGACATCGTCGAAGATATGTCCAAATACACAAGAATACCTGTTATTAATGGTTTGACAGATTACACACATCCTTGTCAGGGAATGGCTGATTACATGACAATCAAAGAGCTAAAGGGTGAATTTAAAAAATTAAAACTTACTTATTTGGGTGACGGAAATAATGTAGCACATTCATTGATGAATGGCGGAGCCCGTCTTGGAGTACATGTTGTAATTTCAACACCTGCCGGTTACGAACCAAATCTTGTTGCATTCAAAGAAGCAGAAGAAGCGGCAAAACTTACAGGTGCGAAAATTGAATATATCAAAGACCCTGTTGAAGCTGTTAAAAATTCTGACGTAATTTATACCGATACTTGGGCTTCAATGGGACAGGAAGCCGAAGCAGAAAAAAGACGCAGAATATTTTGGGCTTATCAGGTTAATGAAAAGCTGATGGCAAAAGCTAAGAAAGATGCAATATTTATGCACTGTCTCCCTGCTCACAGAAATGAAGAAGTAACTGATGCAGTAATTGACTCAAAACAATCAGTTGTTTTTCAGGAAGCTGAAAACAGGTTGCATGTTCAAAAAGCAATTATGTATCAATTGATGAAATAAATTTCGGAGAAAGGAGAAGGGAAAAAGGAGAAGGGAGAATAAAAAATCCCGAAGGGATTGAATATTGATAACAGAAAATTTGAAAACCTGATAACAGAAAACCGATAACGGATAACGAAAGACATGGCACAAAAAGCATTAATAGCAGTTGGTGGTAATTCATTGATTAGGGCAGGTGAGAGAGGAACTCTTGCTGAACAGTCGGCTAATGCCAGGGCTACAGCAAAAAGTATAGCTCAAATGATTAAGCAGGGATGGGAAGTTGTTATTACTCATGGTAACGGACCTCAGGCAGGTGCTGCATTGCTCCGTTCCGAAAGAGCAGGTAATGAGGTTTATACACATACTCTCGATATGTGCGTTGCAACTACTCAAGGTGAAATTGGGTACATAATTCAAAGAGAGCTTGAATTTGAACTCAAACAGCTTGGGATTAAAAAGCTTGTTACAACAATTCCTACTATGGTTCTTGTTGATAAAAATGACAACGCTTTTAAAAACCCTACAAAACCTATTGGACCATTTTACGAAAAAGAAGTAGCCGAAGGAAAGCGAAGATCACTTGGATGGGATATAGTTGAAGACTCCTCAAGAGGTTATCGCAGAGTTGTTGCATCACCAGAGCCAATTGAAATTTTACAATTAGAGGTTATATCAAAGTCAATTGAAATGCGAATTGTTGCTATAGCCCTTGGCGGCGGCGGCATTCCTGTTGCTTACGGAGACAAAGGCGAAACAATCGGAATGGAAGCTGTCATTGATAAAGACAGGTCTTCTGCGTTGCTTGCTAAAAATCTTAATGTTGATTTATTTGTTATTAGTACAGACACTGATAAAGTGTATTTGAATTACAAATCTGATGAGCAAAAAGGTATATCAAAAGCAAGTGCTGACGAAATGCAAAAATATCTTGATGATGGACAGTTTCCTCCGGGGAGCATGGGACCGAAAGTGGAATCTGCT
>CAZEHW010000161.1:0-8299 GCA_964511865.1 uncultured Hyphomicrobiales bacterium
AAAGAACTTTACTAACTCATACCAAGATTTGAACTTAGGCATTGAGACCTTAGGAATTCTCGAACCTGATAAACTCTTTGTGAACAAGTCCATTTCGAATTTCTTACCTTGAATATCATAAATCAATTTTTCATCCATGAAACACTTTTTAGTTTCGTCCCAATTCGATAGAAAGGTTTTTACCTCTTCCGATAAACTCTCCCAGTTATTATTGAATTGAACTTTCAAGGATTTCATTACTCCCGAATCTTCAATCTGTTTGATTGTTTCCCGGATTGAATAAGCATCAGAAGCTATCTGTGCCTGTTTTTCTGCTCTTGAATGATAGTTCCTGACCGACTCAGCAATATCCGCAAGATAATTAATCCGTTTGTTGCTAATCAAACCAAAATCATCAGTATGTTCAGTTGGTAAAATGCTTATAAGATTTTCTTTGTCGGCATAATTACCATGTTTTTCTTTTTTAAGTAAATCGAGTAAGTCTTTGAATATACGATTAATACCAGCGTTATTGAACTGATTACTGCAAACTGGATAAACCGGTAATTCCAATTTATCCAATTGAATAGTTTTATCAACTTCACCGGGATGATTTCTCAACCAGTGGATTTTAACTTCACGTAAAGCATCATCAGAACCCATTTTCTCGAACTTGTTGATAACAATGTAATTTGCCATATCAAGCATATCAATTTTTTCAAGTTGGGATGGAGCACCATATTCAGCTGTCATGACGTACATGGAAAAATCGCTGACATCCGAAATCGAACTATCTCCTTGTCCTATTCCGCTTGTTTCGACAATTATCAAATCAAAACCGCAAGACTTCAACACAGCTATAGAATCTTTTATTGCGGTACTAAGTTCATTCATACTATTACGAGTTGCAAAGCTTCGGAAATAGACACGGTCATTGTAAATTTGATTATAACGAATCCTATCACCCAACAAAGCACCACCGGTCTTGGTCTTTGACGGGTCAATCGCAAGAACACCAATGTTAATATTCTCTGAATAGGCAATAAACCTTCCGATAACCTCATCAATCATTGAACTTTTACCGCTTCCACCTGTACCCGTTACACCAAGAACAAGAGATTTACCTTTATCTGCTTCAGCATAAATTTTCCGAATTTGAGTAATTGCATCAGAATTATCATTCAAATTTTCAAAGAAAGAAATCTGCTTAGCAATATCGAAATGCTTCAAAACATCATTCGTTTTTATACTATCTTCGGTTAACTGTCCACTGTCAACTAAGTTAGTCACACTGAGCTTGTCGAAGTGTGTCTTCCCGTCTGCTTTCTGCCGTCTGCTGTCTGCAATTCTCTTGATAATATCATCCGCAATCCCATCAATCCCAATTTTCTGACCGTCAACAGCATGATAGAGCCGCGTTACACCGTAATCTTCAAGCGCTTTTATTTCAGAAGGTAATATGACACCTCCACCTCCTCCAAATACCATTTTGGACGATGCTCCAAGCCGTTTCAGTTCATCAACCAAAAAGCGGAAGTATTCATTATGCCCTCCCTGATAAGAGCTAATCAGCAAAGCGTCCACATCTTCCTGAATGGCTACCCTCAATACTTCATTAACAGAGCGGTTATGACCAAGGTGTATTACCTCTGCACCTCGTTTTTGCAGAAGCCGCCTGTATAAATTTACCGAAACGTCATGCCCGTCAAACAGTGCCGTAGCCGTCAAAACTCTAATGTTGCTCATTTATTCTCCAAATCCTAAAATTCTAATTTATTATTTAAAATTGTCCTTAAATACTTGACATCCCAAATGACTTATAAGTCTGGGGGATTCATCCCTTTCTTACTTTATAACTTTGAAAACTTAACAAACTTTCAACTACGAAAGCATTGCCCTCGCTATCACCAACCTCTGAATTTCGCTTGTTCCTTCATAAATTTCAGTAATCTTTGCATCACGCAGGTATCTTTCGGCATTGAAATCTTCTGTATAGCCATAACCACCATGGATTTGGACACATTTGTTTGCACAGAATGATGCAACTTCAGATGCTTTCAGCTTTGCTATTGCTGATTCAGTTGAAAATGGTATGCCTAAATCTTTCATTTTTGAAGCTTTCCAAACAAGCATCCATGCGGCATCATATTCGGTCTTCATGTCTGCAATCATCCATTGAATCGCCTGATTATTGCAAATCGGCTGGTCAAACTGGAATCTTTCTTTTGAATATTTGATGGCATCTTCGAGTGATGCTCTAGCTATTCCTAATGCCTGAGAGGCAATTCCTAAGCGACCACCGTCAAGCGTAACCATTGCTACTTTAAAGCCCTTATTCAAATCACCTAATAAGTTTTCTTTAGGCACTTCAGCATCCTGAAGAATAATTTCGGCAGTTGATGAACCGTGAATACCTAATTTCTTCTCAAGCTTGCCAATTGAAACTCCCGGATAATCTTTTTCAACTATAAAAGCCGACACACCACGGGTTTTCTGTCCGGGTTCAGTTGAAGCTATCAGAACATAGGTTCCTGCTTCATTCCCATTAGTAGCAAACATCTTAGAACCGTTTAAAATCCATTTGTCGCCAACTAATTTTGCAGTTGTTTTTGTAGCTCCGGCATCAGAACCTGCACCGGCTTCAGTTAATGTGAAACTGCCGATTGTTCTTCCAGTCAACAAATCCGGTAAATACTTCTTTTTCTGTTCTTCTGTACCAAACCTGTAAATCGGGTCACAGACCAATGATGAATGTGCAGATACAATAACACCCGTAGAAGCACACCATCTCGAAATTTCCTCAACAGCAAGGAAATAGGAAACAAAATCCATACCGGCTCCTTCATATTCTGTCGGATAAGCAATACCCATTAATCCAAGTTCACCAAGTTCCTTAACGACTTCTGCAGGATACATGTGTTCATGGTCAATTTTTGATGCGATTGGTGCAATTTTCTCCTGCGCAAACTTTGCTACCATATCTTTTAACATCATCTGTTCTTCTGTAAGTAAAAAATCCATTGAGACCTCCTAAATATGTTTTACTAAATCGTTTTAAATTTTTATTCACTTAAGTTACATTTTTTTTCATTATATTTTAAATTCTAAAAAACATAAAATTTATTTTTATGCAAAAAATGTGGTTACAAAATATCATTATTTTTTTGAAAATTAATCAAAAAGCATAAATTTATATTGCTTCAATTTCAAAAAAGAAAATAAATAATTGAATATATGAATTAAGGAGTACCAAATGTCGTTAAACAGAACATTAACAGAAGAACAAATATTACTGCGAGATACAGTAAGAAGATTTGCCGAAGAAGTCATTTATCCGGTTGCTAAAGAACTTGACGATAAAGAAATATTTTCAACAGAACTAACAAAACAGATGGCTGAGATGGGCTTTCTCGGTGCATTTGTCCCCGAAGAATATGGTGGTTCAGGATTGGATTACGTTTCTTATATTATGGTAGTTGAAGAAATTTCCCGTATTGACGGTTCTCAGGGTGCAACTGTAGCCGCACATAATTCTTTAGGAGTAGGTCCAATTTATTATTACGGAAATGCAGAACAAAAGAAAAAATATTTACCAAAAATTACTAATGGACATCTTTGGGGTTTTGGATTGACTGAACCGGAAGCAGGCTCTGATGCCGGGAACACACAGACAACAGCAGTTGAAGATGGCAATGATTGGATTATTAACGGCTCTAAGATATTCATTACAAATGCATCAACAGACATTACACTTGGCTCAACTGTACTTGCCGTAACAGGAGAAAAATCGGGTGGAAGAAAAGAACTGTCCTGCTTCTTAGTCGAAAACGGTACTCCCGGATTTACAGCAAAACCAATGAAAGATAAAATGATGTGGCGTGGCTCCAACACCAGCGAACTATATTTTG
Source organism: uncultured Hyphomicrobiales bacterium (assembly GCA_964511865.1). Classification (GTDB taxonomy): domain Bacteria; phylum Bacteroidota; class Ignavibacteria; order Kapaibacteriales; family UBA2268; genus ChocPot-Mid. The sequence goes on from CAZEHW010000161.1 coordinate 3,888, forward strand.
AAGATTGCCGTGTTCCTAAAGAAAATATGTTGGGTAAAAGAGGAGACGGTTTCCATCAGATGCTGGGCACTCTCGATAACGGAAGACTTTCGATTGCCGCTATGGGTTTAGGTTGTGCACAAGGTGCTTTTGATTCAGCAATGAAATATGCAAAACAAAGAAAACAATTTAAGCAAGTGATTTCTACATTTCAATCAACTGCTTTCAAACTCGCTGACGTAGATATGGGATTGGAACTGGCAAGAACATATCTTTATGATGTCTGCAGAATGTTGGACAGAAACGAGAAAATTACAAAAGAAGGTGCCATTTGTAAGCTTTATTGTTCAGAATTAGCTCACATGGCAGCTAATCATTGCGTACAGATTCACGGTGGATACGGGCTAATGAAAGAATATGATGCAGAGAAATATTATCGTGACCAAAAGCTTTTAGAAATTGGTGAAGGTACATCTGAAATCCAAAGATTGGTTATTTCAAGAATGATAGGATGCTATGATTTTTAATTTATATTAAAAATTTTCCGTATCTTATTATTTATGTTAAATGTATTTTTAATTTTTTTCTTTCCGCGATTAATTTATCAGAGATTGAAATCATTACAGAAGAAAATACTTAATAAAATTATAAATCACAATTATGTTTAATAAATAAATGGAGTAAATATGATAGGAATAGTAGGTTATGGTTCTTATGTTCCTGCGTATCGAATAAAGACAAGCACTATCGCTGACCAATGGGGCGACGATTGCAATACAATCGAAAACGGCTTGCTCATGAAAGAAAAAACGGTACCGGGAATGGATGAAGATACTATCACTATATCCGTAGCGGCGGCAAAGAATGCTATCAAAAGAGCCGGAATTGACCCGAAAAAAATCGGTGCAGTTTATATCGGTTCCGAATCACATCCTTATGCTGTTAAGCCTTCAGGAACTGTTTTAATTGATGCATTGGGGATAGGTCCCGATGTTCACGTAGCAGATTTTGAATTTGCATGCAAGGCAGGTGCCGAAGCAATGTTCGTTTCATACAGCCACGTTAAATCAGGTAATATGGATTACTCGATGGGAATTGGTGCAGATACATCTCAGGGTGCTCCCGGCGATGCACTCGAATATTCAGCATCTGCAGGCGGTTCTGCTTTTATTTTCGGCAGAGAAAAAGTAATTGCCGATGTAATTGACACTTATTCTTTCACAAGCGATACAGCAGATTTTTGGAGACGCGAGTATCAGCATTATCCAAGACATGGCGGACGTTTCACAGGAGAACCCGCATACTTCAAGCATGTACTTGGTTGTGCTACTGCATTGCTCGAAAAATCAGGACATAAACCACAGGATTTTGCTCATGCAGTTTTTCATATGCCAAACGGCAAGTTCCCGTTAAAAGCAGGGAAAACGCTTGGTTTCACAAACAAACAGATGGAACAGGGCTGGGTAGTTAATACAATGGGTAATACTTATTCAGGTTCTTCCCCAACGGGTCTGTCAGCTATACTTGATGTATTGAAACCCGGAGAAAAGTGCTTTATGATTTCTTTCGGTTCAGGTGCCGGAAGCGATGGTTTCATTTTCCAGGCAACAGACAGAATAACCGAAGTACAGGGATTAGCACCGAAAATCCGTGAAATGCTCGACAACAAGAAGATTTATCTGGATTACGGCAAATACGTTGCTTTCAGGAAGAAAATCAGGTTTAATGTTTACTAAGAAAATAATTTTAATATATATTTAATGGAGGAAAAAATTTATGCGTGACGTTGCTATAATTGGCGTTGGCATGACCAGGTTCGGTGAGCTTTGGAACCAATCACTTCGTGATATGTTCGCAGAAGCCGCACTGAAAGCTATGGAAAATGCCGGTGTCGAAAAGCTTGACTCTCTTTATGTCGGTGCAATGTCCTCTGGGCTTTATGTTTATCAGGAACATATCGCTTCGGTAATGGCTGATTAACAAAGAGGAATTCCCGCAACGAGAGTTGAATCAGCTTGTGCATCGGGTGGATTATCCGTAAAATCGGCTTATCTTGAAGTTGCTTCCGGTATGAGCGATATAGTTCTTGCCGGTGGAGTTGAAAAAATGTGGGATGCTGACGATGGCTCGTTCATCCTTGCTACCGCATCAGACCAGGAATTTGAAGCATTCCACGGTGTTACATTCCCGGGGCTTTATGCTATGATGGCGAACCGCTATATGCATCAGTACGGATTGACACGTGAAGAGCTTGCACAGGTTCCGATTAAAAATCACAGACATTCTGTTGGAAACAAGAATGCACAGTATGCTTTTGAAATTGACTTTAAAACAGTAATGAACTCTGCTATGGTTGCAGACCCATTGAGATTGATGGACTGCTCACCTATTACTGACGGAGCCGCGGCAGTTATTCTTTGCCCACTCGATAGAGCAAAGGAATTTACGAAACATCCTATTAAGATAAAAGGCATAGGAGCCGCAACAGGTCCGATTGCATTGCACGACCACAAGGACGTAACACGTCTCGATGCCGTTAGATTAGCGGCTGAACGTGCTTACAAAATGGCTGGTGCAAAGCCGGAAGACATTTCGTTCTGTGAAGTTCACGACTGCTTCTCGATTGCTGAAATTATCGTTGCCGAAGAATTAGGTTTCTTCGATTACGGCAAGGGTGGAAAAGCAATTGCAGAAGGTCAGGGAACTTACGGAGGCAAAGTCGTTTTGAACTCGAGCGGTGGCTTGAAGGCAAAAGGACACCCCGTTGGTGCGACAGGTGTTGCTCAGGTTATCGAAGCTGTAGAACAGCTTAGAGGTGAAGCAGGAAAAAGACAGGTTCCGAATATTAAGCTCGGCATGACCCAGAATATGGGTGGTTCCGGTGGTAGTTCTGTTGTACATATTTTGGAGGCAGTATAATGGCAAACAGTCAAAGATATACACGTGAGATTCCGCACAGATACAGATTGGAAGCTCAAAAATTCAGCGATGGCTATGTGTCGCTTGCTACAAGGTACATCAGTCCTGAGTCCAATACTCAAAAATCGGAAATGATTACTTTGAAAGGCACAGGCAAAATCGTAACATTCACAGTAATACACATTGCCGCAGATGCTTTCGCAAAGCAAACACCCTTCCCTGTTGCGATAATCGAAACAGACGAAGGAGCAAGACTGACAGCACAAATAGTTGATTGCAATATATCCGACGTAAAAATCGGAGGCAAAGTCGAATTCATTTTCCGCAAAATGGGAGAAGAAGGAGAATCAGGAATAATCAATTATTGCTATAAAGCGATTCTTGTGTAGTGTTGAGTGATATGTTTTAAAAGATTAAATAAATAATTGTACAATTATTTTTGGATTATGATATGTTAAAGAAATCTAAGATATTTTTGTTTATTGTTATTTCACTATTAATTAATTGTAGTAATGAAAATACAATTGTCGATAACAATGATGTTCCAAATCCAATTATTGACTCTACTGATAAAGATTCAATTAGAATAGGTGAAGTTATTGAATTATATGGAAAAAATTTTAACGAGAAAAACAGTAATAATTTGATTTATTGTAACAATATTGTTGTTCAAGAAGTAATTGAATGGAATAACGATAGATTATCTTTTAGAATACCGCCCGGCATAAGAACTACTTCTATTAATATTTATTTGACTGTTCAAAATAAAAAAAGTAATTCAGTCAGTGTCAAAATTTATGGAGTGGAAATAATTTATCCAAAAATTAACCATCCTGATTTTGCTTTTCCATATGAATCACAATATTTTAATTTCTTTAATGAGCAAAATGGTATAATATTTGAAATTATGTCAAAAAATGTTTTCACTACAACAGATGGTGGATATAATTGGATTATTGATAGAAGACCGAAATCATTTTTCGATACTAGAGTCTTTGCTTTGGATTTTGATCATATATGGGTTTTCGGTTCAAGTAATTTTGAGTATCATAAGTATACAAAAGATTATGGCTGGCAGTCAGTATCTCCAAATCTTTCAATTGATATTGAAATTGGAATGAGAATTGATAATTATGGCATTTTCTTTATTAATGAAACGACTGGTTTTTTATGTTCAAATATTGATTTAAAAGATGAATGTGTTATATTTAAAACTTCTAATATGGAATTAACTTGGGATTCGATTTCTTCAATACAAGGAACCAATGGCGGAAATTTATATTTTCTAAATGAGAACATTGGTTTTTTAGGTACTAGCAATGGGATTTTTAGTACAATTGATGGAGGATATTCTTGGCATAAGGAAATCAACAATATACAAATAAATACAATCAAGGGGAATAAAGATATTATTTATTTTTTAGGATATGAAGATGGTAAGTTTCTTGTACAATATTTTGATTTACACACAAGTTCGTGGAAGAAAATTGATTTTCAGAATTATTATGACGAAG
>CAZEHW010000162.1:0-7667 GCA_964511865.1 uncultured Hyphomicrobiales bacterium
TTTCTATTTTCTATTTTCTATTTTCTATTTTCTATTTTCTATTTTCTATTTTCTATTTTCTAAAACCGGGCCTGTAGCTCAGTTGGTTAGAGCAACGGACTCATAATCCGTCGGCCGGGGGTTCAAGTCCCTCCGGGCCCACTATGAGAAAAAGCAAGTTATTGTTTTTTTATAACTTGCATTTTTTCAAATACATTTTTAATTTCAATTTATTTCTAATTATCTTTTTTGTTTTAACTTTGCAAAATGTTTTTCAATTTTTCTCATTTCTATTTTCTTAATCAGTAGCATATACGGGAATCGAACCCGTATTACGGCCTTGAGAGGGCCGCGTCCTAACCGTTAGACGAATATGCCAAAAATCGAACTACAAAAATAATCATTTCTCAGTACATATAAAATTCAAATTTCATTTTCAATGCTGACAATTTTACTTAAATTTGTATCAATATTTATTTGTATTTGGGTGGAATGAACATAAATTTTAAATTATATCCCGGTCTTAGACTGCTCTTTGTTTGTATGGCAGGAGTACTCATCAGCTATTTCATAGTAGTCAATTACATGGTTCTTTCATTGTTTCTTATATTGTCATTATTAAGTTTGCTCTCCAAAAAAACACGTGTTGCATCATATTATTTATCTGCACTTTGTTTTGGTATCTGGTTTAATTATCAAATAAATGAATTATCTATAAAAATACCTGAAAAGATTTATCAGGAATTTCCGGCTTTGATTCAAGGCGAGATTATTAAAACTATTAAAATAACAGATACTCATGCAAAAATTATTTGTGATGGAGATTTCGATGCTCAGCCATTATCTTACCTGAAAAATCAAAGAATTTTACTCACTGTTTATGGTTTGAAGTATAAACCAATAGTATTAAAACCGGGAATGAAAATATTTGCTGTTGTAAAAGCAAGGACACCAAAAAAGCCACAACTGACTACAGATTTTCCGGAAAATAATTATACAGCTTCTTTAGATGTCAAGTGGATAGCTTCGGCTTCATCGAGAAATGTTGCAATCGTTAATCCTCCATCCGGGTTTTTGTATTTCAAGGATAAACAGGTACAAGCAATTCAGAATCGTATAAATATGTTATTCCCTGAAAATTCAGCTTCAATTGTGACAGCTTTATTAACAGGTGATAAAACAAAATTATCTATTGAAACTAAGAAGCTTTTTTCATATTCGGGGACAGCTCATGTACTTGCTGTCAGTGGTTTGCACGTTGGAATTATCGCAACAATTGTATTCTTTTTACTTGGATTTATTCGCAACAATTGGTTGAAATTCTTAATATTTTCATTCCTGATTATTTCTTTTGTTATCTTATCAGGAATGCAGGCATCGGCATTAAGAGCCGGACTAATGGCTATATTGTTTGTATATTCCAAAACATTGCAAAGACATGCAAATCCTTTGAATATAATCTCAATTGCTATTCTGCTATTACTAATAATATATCCCGAAATGCTGTATTCAGCGGGTTTCCAGATGTCTGTTTCTGCTATTATTGGGATTATTTTGTTATTTCAACCCATAAGGAAATTTTTTCAAAATATTATTAGGCATGAAAATATAATTGTTAATTTTATAATATCTTCTCTTGCTATTACTTTATCTGCTTCGATTATTGTGGCTCCTTTGGTAGCATATTATTTCAAAGTGTATTCAGTTGTTTCACCTTTAGCAAATTTACTTGTAATTCCATTGATGACACTGGGTATGAGCTTCTCAATTATGGCTTTATTATTGTCATATATTTATTTTCCGATTGCAAGTATATATGCCATATCTGCTGATTTTTTAATAAATTTATCACAAAGAATCAATGAATGGGCAATAGAATTACCACACTCATATTTGACCGGAGATAATTTAATATTCCCGGCTGTTCTCATTTCTTTAGCTATAATTTATATTACATTATCTTCGAATATTAAACAGATTTATTTCAGGATAACTTATGCTGTAATTGTAGTTTTGTTTGTATATTTTCTTTTTCCACAAAGAGCAATTAATGAAGTAAAAATATATCCCCGAGAGCAATATGTTGCTATTGAATTACCGTTAAATCAAAACAAAAAATCAATATTATTAGTTGATAGAAAGCCAAAGCAAAAGCCATTTAGAGATTTTGGAATGTTTAATTATTTGGTAGAAATTAAGGAACATTTGAACTTATATTATTGCGGAAATGCAGGACTGTTAATAGTTGATGGATTGAAAAACAACACTGACATCAAATCTTATGAAATGGACTTGGATTTCCAACGAGAAGTTCGAAAACTTTTAAAGCTCAATGAAGATATACCACAAATTATTAATTTAAAAAATAAAATAGAATGAACAGAAATTTTGAAATATTAAAACCAAACATTTTTCCTGAAAACGAGATTTTATCGGGTGTTACAAAGAGAAATTTGGATTTGTTCCCTGATAAAGGTTTCTCAATATCAAATCCGGATTATTATAGCGAAGATGAAATTAATACTCACAGGAAATTTTTAGCTGATGAATTAGGATATGAAATTGAAAAATTAAAATTTCAAAAACAGATACACGGAACTGATATTCAAATAGTATCTTCACAAACTCCTAACGGACTTGAAACTGACGGAATGATAACTTCTGAGAGAGTACTTGTGCTCAATGTGTCAATAGCGGATTGTCTTGCGGTACTTATATATGACCCTGTAAATCAAGTTTTAGCTGGAATTCATTCGGGATGGAAGGGAACATTAGAGAATATTGCTACAAAAGGAATTCGAATATTGAAAGATAAATTTTCAACTAATCCTGAGAATTTACTTATTTATCTTTCACCTTGTGCATCAGTGAAAAGATATGAAGTTGGTTATGATGTAGCCAAGTATTTCCCGGAAACAACAAAGCACATCGGTAATGATAAATATTTATTTGATAATAGAAAGCAGGTTTATAATCAATTAATCGAATCAGGTGTTCAGGCAAGAAACATAGAAGTTTCGGATATCTGTACAATTGATAATACGAGCTATCATTCTTTCAGGAGAGATAAAGCAAAATCCGGGAGAATGTCTGCATTTATTTGTTTGATAACTTAATTAACGGTTTCATTATTTGAATTTTTTCAAAACATTTTCTTATTTTTGCTAATTGACTAATAATTGGTATGAATAATGCATAAAGATTTAGGTGTTTACTTAAAAAAGAATTTAAAATTCTTAACTAATCCCGTTAGGGCAAAAAAAGTAGGTTTGCCTCCGGGAACTCTTGTTTATACGGGAGATGTTATTGATAAGGAAATTGAAATTAAACTGATTTCTTATAATTCGGACGATATCGCTACTCACGTCTCAAAAGATATAACAGAGATTTTAAATAAATTTGACAAAGATAAAATCAACTGGATAAATATAGATGCTCTTTATAAGACTGAAATTATAAATGAAATTGGAGAATATTTTAAACTTCATCCTTTGATACTTGAAGACATATTAAATACCCAGCAAATTCCCAAAATTGATATAGAAGATGAGAATGTTTTTATTACTCTAAAAATGCTCTCAATAAATGAATCGGATGAAATTGACATCGAACATCTGAGTTTTGTATTAGGTACAAATTATGTTTTATCCTTTCAGGAAAAAAGGGGCGATGTATTGGACGGTGTTAGAGAAAGAATATCAAATGGAAAAGGCAAAGCAAGAAAGAGAACTGCTGATTACCTTATGTATATGCTGATTGATGCAATCGTAGATAATTATTATCTTGTGCTTGATAATATAAACGACAAGATTGATAACCTGGAAGAAGAGATTTATTTAAATCCGACACAGGATAATTTTCAGAAAATTATTGATTATAAAAAACAGCTTATTCACCTGAGGAAATCAATTTTTCCGTTAGAATTTCTTCTTAGAAAATTATTAGACGAGGATATTCCTGTAATTGAAGGTAATCATGCAAAGTACTTTGAAGATATCCTGGACCATTTAAAAAGTATAGTGCAGGATTTGGATATTATGAGGGAAGTATTGCTGGGACATATTGAACTGTATATGTCGTCATTAAGTAATAAGACGAACGAAGTTATGAAGACCTTAACCATCGTAGCATCTATCTTTATACCACTAACTTTTCTTGCAGGAGTTTATGGTATGAACTTCAGGTATATGCCTGAACTTGAGTGGGAATGGGGATATCCATTAATATTAACTATTATGGGATTAGCCGGACTGGGAATGTTTATTTATATGAAAAAGAAAAAATGGTTTTAGAATAGAATAAGGAAAATATTATGGCATCAATGAAAGTAATTAATGATTTTTTGGCTACAAAGCAATTTGCTCTTGCAGGTACATCGCGTAACCCTAAAGCATTCAGCCGTTCAGTGATGAAGGATTTATCGGCAATCGGATATGAGATAATTCCTATCAATCCACATACTGAAGAAATTGACGGGAGGAACTGTTACAAATCTGTTGCGGATTTACCACAGGAAATTAACCGGCTATTGATTATGACAAATAAATCTGAAACTGACAGGATTTTGGAAGAAGCTATTCAAAAAGGAATAAAATACATTTGGGTGCAACAGACTTCGGATACCAACAAAACTTTGGAAATAGCAAAAACGAATAATTTCGATAACATCGTAACCAAGCAGTGCATTTTTATGTTTGCAAATCCTACAAGTATCCATAAATTTCACAGGTTTTTCAAGAAATTATTTGGAATGATGCCGAAGTGATTGGAATTAGTAGTGAGGAATAAGAAATTAGGAAAATTTTTCACTTTTCACTATTCATTTAATCAACACCAGCTTTCCTGTTTCTACTTTTCCGCCGGACTGCAGTACTAAGAAGTATGCACCGTTTGCAAAAGCAGAGCCGTCGAATGTGAATTCGTGCATCCCTTCAATTAGATATTCATCAGCTAAAACATCAATAACATAACCAAGTGAATTGTAAATAGTAAGTTTTGTATAAGCTGGGTTTTCGAGATTAAACGAAATTTTTGTTTTTTCGGAGAAGGGGTTGGATGAGATGAAAATATTATTTTTACTGAAGTGATAATATTTTACATCTGTAATTAGTGGATCTTTTATCTTATAAATATAATTTGAAGAAATATCACTTATCCAAAGAAATGGTCCTCCGATACTCTCATTTTCCCAGATTATTCCATCAGCTTCTATGTTAGGTAATATAAATTCATCTATTATATTTCCAGTGTAAAGGTTAAGAACTTGTAAATATTTTTCCTCACCAAGAGGTGAAACAGCAAGCCATAATACAAATTCACCTTTATTTTTACGTCCTAATGCAAAACTTGAAACATTAGTTCGTATATTGTAAATAGAAACATTATATTTTGATTTTAGATCATAAATATCCATAGTATTATAATACCAACTGCAAATCCATAATGTATCATTATAATATAAAACATCAGAAGGCCACTTTTGTGGAGAATCAATAGAATCAATGACTTTAAAATTTTCTACATCAATTTTGTATATTCTATTTGGTGGTTGACCTTGAGCATACCAAAAAAAAGGACCTCCCACAGTCAAACTATCAAAACAAAATCCTTGAACAAAATCTATTCTATTACCAGGTATCACATTTTCATACTCTTTAACAATCTCTTTTTTTTCTACATTAATTTGTACTATGGAATGCACTACAGGTAAGAATGGCATTAATGTTCTAATGCCCCAAATAAATCCCCTCCCCCATGAAATATCTTCAACTCTACCATATCCATATTCTGAAGTTAAATTAACTTTTATTGAATCTATAACCTCAATTCTTTTTAATTGATTAATAACATTTAAATTCACACTTATCGCAAATGAGATGCTACAATGTAGTATTATTAAAAACAAAAATGGGAGTATCAGTATTTTTTTGTACTTTTTCATAATTAATCCGAAAGTAAGTCTGTCGTACAACCTGAAATGACATAAAGCTGAAATAAAAGAACTATATAAAATATGTTAATTTTACGGATTTTTCGTTTCATATAATTTGCCTTAAAAAAGGTAATAAATATTGTCATTAATATTTTTCTTATATTTACAAAATATTTTCCATATTTCCAAATCATTTTTCAATATAGTGCGAATTTGAATTTTGTACTTTACGTAATTTGTCTTTTATTCTCAACTGTATTTATTGAACTATTATTAGTGATACAAAGAAAATCTATTTAGGTACGATTATTGATTATTGATAATTATTATTAAAAAAAATAGCAGGGAAATAATGACTATTGAATATGTAATTGAACTCGATAAAAAGAAAACTGTTTATTATCAAGTTGATTTAAACAGAAAATATGAAATTATGGAACCGGAAAATGCTCCTGAAACATGGGATGAACTCGATTTCCATAAATGTCCTGTTTGTACTCTCGATTCAAACAAATATAAATATTGTCCCGTTGCATTAGATATTCAGGATATACTGGATTTATTTAAGACAATTAAATCTTATGAATATGTTCAAGTTACTGTTAAATCTAATGAAAGAACCTATTTCAAGGAATGTGATGCTCAAATTGTTGTTGGTTCATTGTTTGGATTAATAATGGCAACCAGCCACTGTCCCATATTAAGCAAATTAAAACCCATGGCTATTTTTCACCTGCCATTTTCAACATATGAAGAGACTTTGGCAAGAACTATTGGATTTTATTTATTGAGTGATTATTTAAAGACAATAAATGGAGATGAACCTGATATTAAATTGCTTGGTTTGCGAAAATTGTATGAAGAGTTGGAAATAATAAACCGAAGTATGAAAAACAGGATTTCTCATGCCAGTCTTGAAGATTCTTCCGTTAACGCAATAGTTAATTTCTTTTCGCTTTCGATATTAATCGAAAAGTCTTTGAATGAGCAGGTTGAAGATTTAAAAGATTATATAAAGTCTTTTTGAAAAATTACCCGGTTTTCAATATTATTTTACAGAATAACCAACATCGGTTATCGCAGAATTAACGGCATTTAAATCAAAATTGCCCTTAACGTATGCTTCGCCCTGAACGAGGTTGACATCAACTTCAGTTACACCAATAACTCCTGATATTGCTTTTTTGACATTCATAACGCAATGGTTGCAGGAAATGCCTTCAATTTTAATTGTTTTTGATTCCACAGATTTTTCCTTTTTTCTTATTTTACTTAAAATTAATTTTCTATATAAAGAAGCTATGAGCAACACAAAAAATGTCGAACCTATAATCCACTTTAATTCAAGTGAAATCATGCCTTCATGATTGTGTGCATGACTCATCATCGAATGAACATTTATATCAAAATAAATAAATATTTTATCCAGTAACAAACCAAATAAAATTGCTGTTATACTTATCACAGCTATATAAACTATAGATATTTTCTTTCCTAATGTTTTTAAAAGAATTGTAAATGATGCCGCATTGGTTGCAGGTCCAACAGCTAAAAATACAAATGCTACTCCCGGGGAAAAGCCCTTCATCATTAATGTAACTGCTATCGGAATTGAAGCAGTAGCACATACATACATTGGGACGCCGACAAGTATCATTAAAAGCATTCCGGCGATACCATTGTTCATTACACTTCCCTGAAAAAAATTATCGGGGATAAAGTAAGCTATTAATCCTGAAATAAAAAGACCAATAAT
>CAZEHW010000162.1:7677-8296 GCA_964511865.1 uncultured Hyphomicrobiales bacterium
TTGAACCGAGATATCATCGAGAAATTCAACGAAAGAATACTTGAAGAATTTGTTGAACCAATTTTGTTTTATTTCGGATTGAGAAGTACAATCATCATCACAAGTATCAGCAACAGGTGGTTTAGATTCATAGTTTTTTATTTCTATTTGATTATATTCTTTATTATCTGTTTTAATATATCGGACAACAGTTCCACCCACAATTCCCATGATTAATGCGGCGAAAGGTCTGAAGATGGCAAAAACCCAACCCAACATTCCATAAGTGGCAATTATGCTGTCAATTCCTGTTTGTGGTGTGGCAATTAAGAAAGAAACAACCGAACCTTTAGAAGCACCGTTTTTTGACATATAAACTGCTGAAGGGACAACTCCACAAGAACAAAGCGGGAGTGGTATCCCAAAAAGAGCGGCTTTGAAAACAGACATGAAATTGTTTTTACCAATATGCCTGACAATTAAATCTTTATTGAAGAATAAATTCAGCAAACCTACGAACAGCAAACCCAACATTAAGTAAGGTGCCATTTCGAGAAATAACCACAATGTTTCTTTAAGAATTCCGATAATAAACATAATTATTAAAAACTAATTAATTTTTTAGTTACAACTAATGTAT
>CAZEHW010000163.1:0-8257 GCA_964511865.1 uncultured Hyphomicrobiales bacterium
CAGAACATTTTGCTCTATTTATTAAATTTGTATTTTTAACATCATCATCCATTGTCCAGTAATAATTCTCATCCAATTTATAATAATATCCTTCACTTGAAAAATAAAATGCTTTGAACCCTGCATCTCTGATAAATTGTGCCATCTCAATAAATTCTTCTTTGTACTGAAGTCCGACTTTATCTAAAACTATGTATTCATGCGGTGCTTTATCTGCATATGTCTTCGCAAATATCCATTGAAATTGATTTACAAAACTTCGAAATTCATCTTCGGTATATTCTGATTTATTTTTCATCTGAGTTTTCTATTTCATCAATATCTTTCTCACTTGCTTTAATTAATTTCCCTAAAATATCAGCGACATATTCAACAGTTTTTCCATCCGGTTTAATTTCACTCCATTGTTCATATCCCCAATTACGATAATTATCTTTGAAATTTGCGTACCATTGAGTCGAAGGTTTAATAAGAAAAGGATGTTTACAAAAATCAGTTCCTGTCTCCTGACAATAAAACTCGTTATAATCTTGTCTATTAATTTGTTTTTTTGAAATTATGGCAGGAAAAAAATTTCGTGTACCATTTGCTGTTTTAAAACGGTCAGAAATTACTGCCAATTCAAAATATTTCCATGATTTCTTTTTAAATCTAAAACCTTCGAGATGCAATTTCTCAATATCAAATTTACCTTCATGGTATTCCCAATCATCATTAACTATTCCGTCATTTTTTAACTTTACAAAAATGAGTTTCGGTAATACTTTGTTAACCAAATTATTAATTGTTTTTTTCCATTCTGCCTCTAATTCATCTTTACTGGCTTTCCAAAGCAAATTAATTTCATAAGCTTCCAAAATGTTTTGTTTAATAGATTCACCAATCATTTTATCCTTCAATGAATTTGTTCCACAAAATTGTTTGTTAATATATTCTGAAAACTCACGAATCAAAACTGTCAATCTTTCTGCCGGTACTTTTTCAGTATGTTTTACACATATAAGAAGCCATTCTTTAATTTGGGAATATGAGATATTTATAAATTGTTTTCCGAGTCTGTCTTTTTCAGCTTTTGTGAGACTGTTTTCTGCAGGTTCAGAACCATCAGATGATAAATATATCATCAAATAATTTATTGAGCCATAGCGTTTCTCAAGATAATTACAATAAGTAATTATTTGTTCATCCAAGTCATATGCATATGGTTTGTTTTCAATAGCTATGCCAAATTTATTATTAAAATCCAAGAAAATATCAATTCTACCCTTCGGAACCGAATGTTCCAACTCGATCTTGATATTTCCTGATTTCTTAAGAGAAGAATTATTCTTCAAAAACATATTAATAAATAGTTCCAAAAATACCCTACCTTGCTCATGAGTTCCTTTAGGATTCAGAAATTCTCCAATCATTCTTGATAATGATAGTTCTTTAGCATAAAGAATTTCAAAAGCATTAAAATCCGGAGTAATACGCCTTTTTTTCTCTGATAAATTTTCATTATGATATGACAGAGCATCTTTTAATTCTATAAAAATCTTATCATAATTCATATTAAAGATCTTTCTTTAAATTAGCTTATTCTAATCCTCAATAAAAAAAGCATCCTCAATTGGAGCATGTTTATCGAGGTCTTTAATGAATTCTAAAACTTTTTCACTTGGATTGATAATTGCAGCAACCTTCTCTGTAACATCTACAAATTCTATCCCTCCATTTTCTGAATACACTTCCCATTTTGATACAATAAATAATAAATTTTTAGCTTTGGCGAGCTTATCAAGTTGATTTGTAAATCTGTCAAGTATATTGCTAACTGTTCCTTTTCCAAAACCTTTGTCATGTGCTATCATTTGCATTATTGAAACTCTGTCACTAAGTTTTTTTGCTAATACAGTATCACCTTTACTCCTGGCATCATTATAATCAGCAAGAAGTTTATCCAAATCCTGCTGGTGATAAGGCGATTGATAATAAGCTATGGCAACAGCTCTTGAATCATAAATCCCGATTCTTGGTTTTTGTGCAAATGAAGTAGAAATTGCAAATGCAAAACATAATATTATTAAAACACTTCTCATATTATTCCTTTTAAAAATAATTAAAAATTAAATCCATTATTCGCTAAACTTTTTACTAATATCCGACGAAATTAGCATATTTTTTCTCAGACCAACCTAATCTTCTCTTTCTTATTATATGTGTTTTCACTCAAAGGCTGAAATTTGTCAACCCACAACATTTCCAATATTTCAAGGTCTTCGTTGTAGTTGTAAGTGCTGTCTTCCTTCAGTTCCAAAGTTTCGAGCACTTCATATACAAATGCTTCCTCACCATACTTATTCCAATCTTCCTGTAGAGCAGAATTAAAGTGATTGCCGTTTTTTAATGACATTTTCAGTGTAACATCTTTGTTCTTCAAATTTAAAGAACTCCCAAGAAATACCCTCCCATTTTTTGTATTCCTCAAAGCGAAAACACCTTTTGGATGAATAATGCTTTTATAATCTTCCTTTAATTTCTTTTTGTCAATCATTTTCAATATCGATTTTTATTAAACTCATAAATCTATCGGCTGATATCTAACCTTCGGCAGATTTTGTATGTCGGTGTTTGAAGTATATAATAATAACTGCCATTAGGTAATTCAGGTAGTTCCAAATCAATAGTATATGAACCGGCAGATAAATTCCCATTTTGTATAGTTTTGACAACTTTTCCAAGCATATCAACCAAATACAGATTTGTTTCTCCACCTTCATAAACTTCAAATTCTATGCTGGTATTGTTTTCAACAGGATTTGGTTTGTTCTGTGCCAGATATATTTTCCCATCCGAATCAAAAAGTCTTGTTCCCCCTTTTGAGCAGTAATCTTTGAGTCTGAATTCTCCTGAGTTTAACGAAAGCTGTGTTTTACCTTTGCCTTTCAATCGAAGATTTGATAATTTCATTTGAGTGACTGTATCATTTCCTAACACCACCCTAAATTTTAAGAGCTTTAAAATATAGTTTTCATCAAATTCTGCAGGTAAATCAAATGATAAAATTCTGTTCTTTTCCTCAACGTGACTTGAAAAATCATTGAACAATGGCTCCAGCATAGTTCCGTTGAATTCCAAATCAATAGTAAATCCTTCTATTGTTTCTCTGAAATTCGTATTATTTAAATTTTCAACTTTTATTGGGACATCAATAATACTTCCTTCTTTAGCTTCGATGCTTGATATTGATATTGTTGCTGTATCAATTATCGGTAAAATACCTTCGCCAAGCATAGGAATAATAGCTTCCTGTCCATATGCATCGTATTTAATAGATATTATCGAATTGCTTCTTTCCACTTTTTCTGGCATGAATCTCAACGTAAAATCTCTACCTTCATCCGGTGCTAATGTTACCTGTTCGTCACCTTTAATTATATAAAAATGTTCAGTATCCGGACCGGGAATAGTAACAGATAATATCCTAACTGCTTTATTTGAAATATTTTTTACAAGAATGATAATCGTAGTATCTTTAAATTCACCTAATTCAACTTTTTGGAAATCAATATACTCAGTTGATACTGCCAGTTCCGGCTGGAAACCGTTTCCGGTAATTTTCGAAATAAGTGTTTCACCAGGAATATCAATTTCAATCTCACATTCCCTCAAACCGTCATCCGAAGGAGAAAAGATTATTTCCAATGCTTGTACTGAAAGTGAATCAAGACTGACAATGTTCTCCTTATTAATAATCTGGAAATCTTCCGGATTTTGACCCTTTAACCTGATATCTTTTATCCTGATTGAATAAGGTGACTTGTTCAAGAGAAATGTATCCAAATAAAACTGATTTGTTTGACCTGTAATAACATCCGGCAGTTTGTGGTCATACGCCAAAACATATGCACCATTAATATCTATCGGACAATCGGTTGAATCCATCTGCAAATCTCTTTTATCCAGATTCCAAATCTTGGCAGTGCTGTCCCAGCTTGAAGTTAAAATACGACTCCCGTCAAAGTTGAAAGCGGCGAACTGAACTGCATTAGTATGTTCCTTTAATGTCTTGACCAATACTCCTGTTGCGGCATCCCACATTTTGGCTGACTTGTCAATTGAAGTTGTAAGAAAGTATTTCCCGGTATAATCAAATGATGCCGAATTTATTGGATTAATTCCACTAACCGAGTCAAAATGGCTGACTGTAAATAATGTATCACCTGTAAACACATCCCACATAATCGCTCTACCAAACCAACCTGCTGATATTAACTTTTGTGCATCAGGACTAAAACTCGCATGAATAGTACTTCCGTTGTTAAATACTAATGTTCTGTATAATTCCCAATTATCTGTCTTCCATATTTTAATTTTACTCGAATTACCTACTGTCAAAATATATTTTCCGTCTGCACTAAACTCTGCATACCATAATCTAAATGTTTCTTTTGTTAAGTCTTGAAGAAAATCTCCTGACTTAGCATCCCATATCTTTGCTGTTCCATCCCAGGAAGCAGTAATAATGTACTTCCCATCAGGTGAGTAATTTGCCGATTTTACTTCAGCCAAATGCCCGGTTAAAGTCATTATACATTTACTAAACTTTTCCTCGGGATCAATTACATCCCAGATTTTTACTAAAGAATCATCTCCTGCTGTTATAACATATTTTCCTCCGTCAGGACTAAAGTTCGCCCATCTCACAGGGGCTCTGTGACCAATTAATTTATGCAGTTCAAAACCATTATTTGAATTCCAAACTTTTGCTGTCGAATCAGTACTTGCACTGACTACCATATCACCTAATTCATTGAAATTTGCTGATTGTACTGCTTGTCTGTGCCAAAAATCCATAGTTTGACCTACATTATTAGGCCATAGCTGAATTGCACGGATTATACAGGCATCTGTTATTGAATCAGGTACTGCCCAATCATATTTCAAGCCATTAACATTTTTTGCAAGGACATTCCAATTTTTGCCATTATCCAAAGAGTATTCCAATTGAATTACGTCATTAGGTAAAAGACCAGTCCATTCTACTGAAACAGTATCTCCCAAAAGAAGAGTTTCACCACATACAGGGTTTGTCAAAGTAAGATTTCTTTGTTTGGGTGGAGTATTCGGAAATCCTCCGGTTA
Source organism: uncultured Hyphomicrobiales bacterium (assembly GCA_964511865.1). Classification (GTDB taxonomy): domain Bacteria; phylum Bacteroidota; class Ignavibacteria; order Kapaibacteriales; family UBA2268; genus ChocPot-Mid. The sequence goes on from CAZEHW010000163.1 coordinate 5,127, forward strand.
TTAACAGTGCTTCACCGTAACAAGCATTTGAACTAATAACAAGACTATCGAAAACTAAAGCTGAATCCAATGGAGAAAACTTCACGGTAATTTTATATGGTTCATCCTTTTTAATTCGAATAACAGGATTTGAAGCATCAGGTCCGCCCTTAACAACTGTTAAATATTCCGATGTAAATTGCATATCAGTAATTAAAATATCATCATTCCTTGCAGTTATGATACCTTCAAGTTCCTTAGAAGCTCCAGGAACTACTGCACTGAAACTCAGATACACCGGCTCAACTTCAAAATAAGGTCTGTACTCCTCGGGTAGAGCGTAAAATATCGTATCTGAGATTTTATCTTTGACAACATTGAAACTTATTGAATGCTTATCATCACAATTTTGCAGGGATTCCCAAATCAGCAATGAAGGTTTGTAATTATAGATATAACTTAAGCATGAATTAACAGTTTGAGCCGCTTCCAAAGAATCTACAATCATCCCAAAATATTTTCCACCGGTTGAATCAGAAACTGTTTGAAATTCTTCTTTTGTTTCATCACCGATTGTCAAACAATAAAACCTGATTTTTCTTTGATTTAAGAGTTCTATGATATACTTATAAGAAGTAACGCTTTTCCTGTCAGTGATTAAAACTAATGCTTTTTCAAATTGTCCGTTATTGGCTTGAGCAATTCCACCAATAGGATAATTAATAAGACCAGTTGCATAATTGGAAAATTGTGATTGGTCTATACTCTCTATTGCATCATTTAATTTTTTACTTTCTTTAGTAAAATCCAGATTTATATAACTGAAATGGTCAAAACTTGTTAAAGCACATTCAGATATACCATTTAATACATTTCCTGATAATAATTTTGCTGTATATTTAGCGAGATTGAACCAATCCGTATTTCCCGACTGAAAACCTACGGCTAAGTCAAAACAAATCGTTAGTGATACAGAGTTAAATGCTGTTTGTTCAGGATTACTAAGATTTAGTATCTTTAAATCCGTACTTCCGTCAATGATGGATAAGTCACTCTGTTTAAAATTACTTTCGGGAATATACTTATCATTAAAAATAAATATTTCAGATTGAACCTGTGGAAAATTCAATATTTCATAATTCAAAACATTCAGCGATTTTTGTGAAAAAGCCAAACAATGCGTCAAAAACAGCAATAAAATAATATGTAAAAATTTATATCTCATCAGTACAAAAATAGCTTAATTTATCCAATCAATTCAAAAGAACTTAGTCAAATTCAATATTATATTAATTAAACCAAATATTGTACCAACATTTCAATGTTTGTTTAATCATAAATCCTTGCCATTTTTCAAAATCATCATTTGTACCAAATTATTCTTTTTATATTTTGTGAAAATAATTTCACAATTGAGTATTTTCTTACACATGTGAACCTGACACTTTTGTCAAATCTGACATATTTTGACAATTTTCATTATTCCTGCCATTATGACATAAAGACATTTTGACATAAAAAAGCCCGCTTCTTAAAAAAACGGGCTTAAAATTTTTAAAAGCTAACAGTCGAATATCCTAACTGCCTTACATCCTAATTTTCGGATAATGACATGTAAATATCCTGCAATCTTTTGCGTAAGTGCAATACTGCATAACGTTTACGTGCAAGTAAAGTATTGATATTAACACCTGTATCTTCTGACATTTCACGGAAAGAAACACCTTCGAATTCATTTTTTACGAAAACATCTCTTTGTTCTTCAGGTAATTCCTGTAAACCATCCTGAACAGATTCCCAGATAGTTTTTCTTAAATGGTCAAGTTCGGGACTAGTGGTTGTATCCCCTATAAAATTCTCAAAGGTATCAACTCCGTCATCTGCCTGACTTGGAGTCTGCATATCGGAAAAAGTCTCAGCTCTTTTCTTTCTGTAAGAGTCAATAATTCTGTTTCTTACAGCAGTAAATACCCATGATGCAATGTTTTCAATAGGCTTTTCAACGTTTCTGGATGCGGCTAAGACGTTTGTGAATACATCCTGTAAAATATCTTCGGCTTCTTCCTGTGAACGAACTCTTTGGCGAATAAATCCAAGGAATTTTTTTCTATCTGTTTTAAATAAATTTTCTATCTGATTAGCTAAATCAATTGAATACCTGTTTCGTGAAGAAATTTTCTTAGTCTTCACCAAACTTGTCCTGTTGATTTTAGCCGGAGCTACCTGAGCTTTTGCCGTTGCTGTTCTCATTATTTTTCCTTTCAAAAATTAAATATCTTATAACTGTAATTAAATCAATGAGTAAAAACGCTCATAAAACTCCTTTTATTTCTAAAATTTTATATTTATAAATACTTTTTTTCATTTTGTACATTCCCTTATATATATAGACACAAAAAACGCAAAAAGGTTTCAAAAAAAGTGAAAATTTTTTTCAAATAATTTTATTTTTAGTTTAAACTAACAATTTTCAATTTCAAAAATATACCATAGAAAAACTGTGCCAAAAACTTAATATCAGAAATTTTTGTTAATAATTTCTTCCAAAACAGAATCATCAGCTATGTTGGGTAATGTTACTTTCAACCCGGGATTTCTATCCATAGCTCTGTTTATCGCCGAAATCGCTTCTTTGTTTCTTGCCCAGCTACGTCTTGCTATACCATTGTTAACATCCCAAAATAGCATAGAGTTAAGTCGCCTTTCAGCATCATCGGAACCATCTAAAACCATTCCAAATCCACCATTGATTACTTCTCCCCAACCTACTCCGCCACCGTTATGAATGGACACCCATGTGGCTCCCCTGAACGAATCACCTATGACATTCTGGACTGACATATCGGCAGTAAAAGCCGAACCGTCGTAAATATTGGCAGTCTCCCGGTAGGGCGAGTCTGTTCCACTCGTGTCATGATGGTCTCTTCCGAGCACAACCGGTGCCGAAATATGTCCATTTTTGACTCCTTCGTTGAACGCTTTTGCAATCTTCATGCGTCCTTCCGCATCTGCATATAGAATTCTTGCCTGAGAACCTACGACAAGGTTATTTTCAAATGCTTTTTCAATCCAATTAATATTATCCAACAATTGTTGTTCAATTTCTTGAGGAACTGTCTTTAGCATTTCTTTCAAAACATCAACAGCAATCC
>CAZEHW010000164.1:0-8210 GCA_964511865.1 uncultured Hyphomicrobiales bacterium
TGATAAAATCTGTGGAACTCTATGGTTCATTTCCATAACACCTGCTTTGTGATATTTGTATTCCGGTTTAAATATTTGCACTAATCCCTTTGTTGCATATTCGAGAAGTTCAGCAGTCGAGTCAGACGGTACTGGTAACTCCACCATAACACCGTTATGATATTGAGGTAATTCTGTTTTGAATGGATTTGTTCTTAGGAATACAGATAGAATTCTTGCGGCTGACCTTTGCTTACGGAGTTTCACAGCGGCTCTTGTGATGTAATTTGCAACTGCCTGAGAAACATCTTCGTAAGAACTTGTAACTTTTCCAAAAGAACGCGATGATACAATCGCTTTCTTGGGTGGTGGCGAATATTCCAATTTTATGCAGGGTGTTCCCCTCAATTCCAGAACTGTCCTCATTCCCATGACAGTCATTCTTTTTTTTATCCAGCTATCATTTGCTAAGGATAATTCAAAAGCTGTGTTTATACCATGCTTTCTTAATAGTTTTCCATACTGCCTGCCGACTCCCCAGATGTCCTCGACCTCAGTCCTTTTCAAAGCTGTATCCCTGAATTTGGAGTTATAAAGATTCAGAACTCCTCCGGCTTTCTTGCTTTTCTTCCCGAGCCGGTTTGCGATTTTAGCGAGTGTTTTTGTTTCTCCAATTCCAACGGCTACAGGAAGTCCTGTCCATTTTCTGATTGTATTTTTGATTTTCTTTCCATATTCGGCCAGGTCTTCCCTTTCGAAGCCGCGAAGATTCAAAAATGCTTCATCAATAGAGTATATCTCCACATCGGGACAAAAGGATTCGAGTATTGTCATAACCCTTTGGGACATATCACCGTAAAGAGTATAGTTTGAAGAAAAGACTGCAACACCGTGCTTTTTGATTTTATCCTGAATTTTAAATAGCGGTTCACCCATTCCGATTCCAACATCTTTAGCTTCCTGAGAACGGGCTATAACCATGCCGTCATTATTGGACAGCACGACAATTGGAACATCTACCAGCTTAGGATTAAAAACCCTTTCACAGGATGCATAAAAGTTGTTGCAATCAATTAATGCAATCGGATGACTCATAAATCTATTTATATTTTTAAAAATTTCGTTAAATTACAAACTTCAAATTAACAGGAAATAAATGTTCATACAAATGAGAAATAGAATTTTAGTTTTAATCCTGTTTTTCCTGTCTTTTTCAATCAATGCACAGGAAGACAAAGGAACATGGGAATTATTCAAAAGCGATGTCTCATCAACTTTGAAAGACTTCGGTAATGTCGGCTCCCAGCTTGGCTCTATCGGATGGAAGGAAGTCGGCTATACCGGTTTGTTTATAGGTGCGGATGTTTTATTGATGCAATATGATGAAGATATACGTTCGGTCTTTTGGGAGAAAAAAGACAGCTTATTTGTAGCGAGGCACGGCTCCGAAAAAGCATATTTTGAAATAGTCAATGAATTTGGAAGTGTTTATTCAGCACTTGCGGTTCCTTCTGTAATTTATTTATCCGGCTTGGCTTTTTCAAATGAAGAATTGAGAACAACCGGGAGGTTATTGACAGAAGCGATGCTACTTAGTACAGCAATTACACAGGTAATAAAAATATCAGCCGGCAGGTCAAGACCATTCAACAATGAAGGAAGTAATATCTGGAAACCTTTTACTTTCACTGATAGTAATTATTCATTTCCTTCAGGACATACAACTGTGGCATTTACGATAGCAACAGTTCTATCTCACAGGATTGACAAATGGTGGGCTTATGCATCACTTTATACATTAGCCGCAAGCACCGGATTTGCACGCATATATTTCGATAAGCACTGGGCATCGGATGTATTGATGGGAGCAGGCATAGGAACAGTTTCAGCTTTATTGATTTTAAATGCAAATGAGAAAACAAAAAAGGACAAAACAGCGGAAGGATTCAATTTCAGCCCGGGACCTTATTTGTTTAGTGTGAGCTATAGTTTTTGAGGAATGGATAGTTCACTTTTTCCTGTAAACATCCTTTCTATGTTGAATGTTATAAATTTCTATGGTTTGATTAATGTCATTAATTGAATACTACACCCGGTAGTTCCCGATTCGAATTCTATAATCCTCTGAATTTGTAAGTTTGATACATCCGTGCGGTCTCGGATTTTCCGAAAGAGATTTTAATTTTTGATATATTCTGAGATAAATTTCTGTTGGAATTTTATCGAGTTGCTTTAATGTTTTATTGGATAAAATAACTTTATACATTTTCCTTTTTCATTCTATTTCTGTGATATTCATCCAAATCAACAAAGAATTCGGTTTCCTTTTTTGCTTTAAGCAATGATTCCCTGTCCTCAATTACATCTATCAATTCACGGAAGTAATCATCAGACTTCAATTCTTCCCATGTATCTCTCGAAAATGTAACTTTATCTTCTGCTACTTCAAGCATGTTAATTCCTCATTTAATAATAAAACTCAATATATAAACGAAATTCTATGAATATTTATTTGATTTATTTTCTATCTCCTCACCACCAGCTTCTCCACAACTGTCTTGCCCTCATATTGTATCGCTACAAAATACATACCATCGGCTAAACCTGAAACATCGAGCGGAATTGAATTTTCTCCTTCAGAAAAGAAATCATCTGCAATAGCGAATTGCTCGATACCTAATGTATTATATATTTTTACAGAAACTCTTGATTCCTCTGGCAAAGTAAAGTTCAGACGTGCTTTTGTGCTTGTGGGCTGTGGGGAGATTTGGGCTTGTAAGATATCTTGATTTATATTTGGTACATTTAAAGGGTCTATCATCCCCCCCCAATATAAATCACCTTCATTTGTACCCACTAATATTAATGTTGGATTAACCATAGAATTAATTTCTATAACCGATATTGGTACATCTCGAAATTCATAACTTACTTGGAAATAATTGCCATTGTCTATTCCTCTATTATCATAAAAATAAATCCCATCTTTTTGAGTACCTATTATAAAATTATTGAACGGATTTATAAACTCATTATATAATCCCATACCATAGTTCCAAAAAACATCATGATAGACATGACATGTTATTTCAATTTTTTGGGGCAAATTTAATCTTGATATTTCCTGTTCGTAATTTATGCACCAAATATTGTTACTGCTATCCTGAAAGTAATTATAGCCCCAAAAAAAACTGCTGGAAAGATTATGAATATTTTTATAACCAACTAAATCTACGTATTTCCCCCAATATATACTGTCCCTATTATAAACATCCACATAACTCATAATCTCATTTGAATCAGTCAAGCAAAATGTATAAGGATTTGAAGAGGTAAATAGTTCAATAATTTCCCTATTTTCAATACCATCTGTAACGTGAATCCAATTTTTATCATCAAACTTGAACATATATGAACCATTTTTTTTTGTCCCAACCAACAAAGCAATGTAATTTTTATAATCATCTTCAGTAATTGCTATATCTGTGACCTCAGAATCATCAATTTCTTTATTAATAAGTTCCCAATTTTGTCCTAAATCAAAAGTAACGTATAATTGGTATTCATTAGAAAGCAAATATATTTCTTTAAGATTGTTATAATTAGCATTAATAAGAACCTTCTTAATACTCATTTTTGGCAAATTGCCATTAATTTTAACCCTTTGGATATTTTTATAATTAATGTATTCACAGTAATAAATAGAATTACTGTCAGTTACAACAATAAATGGACCTGTATATAATGGACCTTCCGTATTCCAATAGTAGTGCCTATTAAAATGTGAATTAATATGGTCAATCAATTTTATCCCCGAATCAAACTGAAAATCAATTTTTTCCCAGTATTTCGGTTCCTGAGAGTGCAAACTCACCGACATTAAGACAAGCAGTAACAGAATTAACTTTTTCATGACAAACTCCCGAAAAATGTTTTTATTCTTTTTTCTAATGTATGAAAATTAATTGATATAAGCAAATTATTTGATTTCAATCACGGGGATTTCCAAATCCTTACATATTCCTCTTGCGGTAAAAGTATTTATTTCATTGTGTCTTGGAACTGTAGATGATTTATTTGATTCAGGGTTATAAAAGACAGTGTGTTTCTTACCTTCACGTTCCAAAATACAACCATGAATAACCAAATAACTGATAAGAGCTTTTCGTTTCATATTGTAACAGCTATTTGCTCTTCAATATAATCCGTACCGAAATTAGCGAAATGCTTCAGGTTCGACTCAATGATTAATTGAATTGCTTCCTGCAAATTTTCTTTTAGTTCCTGAATTGTTTTACCTTGCGAATGAACTCCTGATAATTCCTTAACAGTTCCGGCATACCATTCACCTGATTTAACTATTACTGCAGTAAATTGTTTTTCCATTTATAACCTCTTTTCAAATCACAATATATTGTATATACGATTATTCCTCTATATTTATTTCAACTTCAAAATTTCAACAAATTCCTTTTTTGTAATTTTCACTTGTCTTAGTATCCCGGATAATGTTCCTTCCGGAATTTCCTTTTTATTCATTGGCAATATAGTAATAATCCCTTCTGTGTTTTTGAACTTGCCATGTGACCCGTTTTGCGAATTGAAATTAAATCCAAGAATATTCAGCACAAAAGAAATTTCCTTGCTCGAATATAACTTAGACATATACGGATTCCTTTCCGAGCATAACGTGTTCTATTTTTAAAGGTTCAATATCTTCATCCTGATAATATAGTTCAACTGCCTCTCTCAGATTTGCTACTGCTTCTTCCACAGTTTCACCAAAGGAACTAACATTCACATTGATGCATTGGGAAACATAATATTTCCCTTCTTGCCAAACAAGGTAATCATATTCAAATTTATTACTAAGTTTTTCCATTATTATTATCCTTAATATTGATATTTCTTAATTATTAACGGTTATGCCATCAAAAATATTTCAATTATTTTTCAAATTCTATCTCCTCACCACCAGCTTCTCCACAACTGTCTTGCCATCATATTGTATCGCTACAAAATACATACCATCGGCTAAACCTGAAACATCTATCGTAATTGAATTTTCTCCTTCAGAAAAGAAATCATCTGCAAAAGCGTATTGCTCGATACCTAATGTATTATAAATCTTCACAGAAACTCTTGATTCCACAGGCAAAGTAAAACTCAGTCGTGCTTTTGTGCTTGCAGGTTGAGGGGAGATTTGGGTGTGAATTTCATTTGAATAATTGTCTTCAATTAACGTTGGTGTAAATTCACTAAAGTAAACTTCACCATTTTTTGTTCCTAATAAGCAAATATAAGGGCTTACCTCTCTATTAACTGTAATTTCAGTAATTTCTACTCCATAAAATTCATCACTTAATTGCACAATATTGTTAAGATAACAATATAAATAAACACCATGTTGTTTAGTTCCAATAATGTATGGATATTCCCATGGAATTTGATTATCTTTAATTATTCCACTCAAAATCATGATATAAGTAGCAAAACTTGTAATAGTTATAGAATCCCCTAAATCTATTTTAATTGTACTATAAGTATAAAGTTCATTATTATTATTTAAATAAACATATGAGTTATTGTTCCTTCCAACCTTATTAATTTTATCGTTACTGTCAATAGAGAAATGCGATTCCCAAAGGTTTCTCTCAATATATCCATATCCATTGTAATCATAGAATTTTCCATCCTTTGTCAAACAATATGTAACCCAGTACTTTAATTGAAAACCAAGATAAAGGATATTTTTATCCACAAGTCCACTGTCTAATTTCCCCCATTTTAGTTTATCATTGTTGATATAAATACCATTATCCGTACCAATTATTAATGAATAATTCTTTCCATAAAATTGTAAGCAGTAAGACATACAATTTACATTCTTACCATCAATTTCATCAAGTATTTGTTTCCATTCTAAACCAAAATTATTTGATTCAAACAATCGCCCGTCTTCAGTTAAAATATAAATATAAGCATTATAATCTTCAAAAGTAATTTGTGCATCTTTAATATCAGTATTTACCTCATCAAAGTTGATTTTCTGACCGGGAATTTTATAATCAGCAAAATAATAAATTGAGTTATTTTCAGTAACAATTAAAAATGGGTCTGTTTGCCCGTAATAATAATTAGGATAAAAATTAATTTTCTTAATCCCCGAATCAAACTGAAAATCAATTTTTTCCCAGTATTTCGCTTCCTGAGAGTACAAGCCCACAGACATTAAGACAAGCAGTAACGGAATTAACTTTTTCATGATAAACTCCCGAAAAATGTTTTAATAATTACACTAATTTAAGGCATACAATAATTAGGAACAAATAAATAATAACCTCAAGTAATTAATTTTGTCTGAAATCTTTCTCGACTTCGAGACATAATTCAATGGCTTCTTTAATTCTCGAAATCAGTTCATCATAGGATTTTGCTTGTGTATGGCAACCTTTTAACGCAGGAACTTCTGCAACATAGTAGCCGTCTTCATCTCTTTCTATTAATACTTGAAACTCTTTTGTCATCGATTTTATCCTATCATTGAAACTATACAAATGTTGTTTATATTAACGATATATATAAATTTTATTTCATTTATTCAAATTACATTGTCAACTTTTAACCGGTCTCTTTTCAAGTCCAAAGCCGGTTGAAACCTTGTCTGCCCGTTTTAGCAAATATGCAAAAATCAAACCGAAGAAACCAAGAGTGCTGAATATCCACATTCCAGCCGTATATCCTCCGGTTGCATCGTTCATTGAGCCAATTAATAAATTAAATCCAGCCAATCCGATGTTTTGTATCATTGTCATTAATCCGTAAGCTGTACCAAGCTTTGAGTCATCTACAATCAAGGCAACCGAGGGCCACATGATGGCAGGAATTAACGAAAATGCGATGCCCATCATTGCCATTGGGATATACAGATTGACATGTGTATATGCCATGATAAGATAAACCGGTATAATCAAGACAGAGCCGAACATCATCAGACTTGCCCTCTTCCCAACTTTGTCGGCGAGCAAGCCGAACAGCGGTGTCATTGCCATCGCCGCCAATGTTAAGATGCTCGATAAAAATCCTCCGAATTCTCTTGTAGTACCGTGAACTTCCATGAAAAACTTTACAGCAAATGTTTGGAACGGAAACATTGCAGAATAAAATACAACGCATAAAGCTGATATATACCAAAATGATTTTCCGAATTTTAATAAATCTCCCCAGATAATTTTATCCTGATTTCCTTCTTTTTTAATCGCATATTTTTTTTCAGCTATTCCGTCAAGAACAAAATAAATAATTACCGATACCACAGAAATACCTGCGGCACCCAAAGCAACATACAATGGGTCTTGCCAGTAGTCATACAAACTTTTTCCCCAAGACGGAGAGTTTAAAGCGGCGAATGAACCGAGACGGGCTATTGTGAGATTCAAACCAAATGCAAAGGAAAGTTCCTTGCCTTTGAACCATCTTGCCAACGTTGTGGTTATGCCTACGATAAGTGATTCTGCACCGAGTCCGAAAATTAATCTGCCTGTTGCCATGAACCAAATATCGCCTTTTACGACTGTAAATAAAGCACCGATAAGACATAAAGTCGAAAAGATTAGATTTGCTTTTTTGGTTCCGATGCGGTCAATAATCAACCCGCCAATCAGTACCATGAAAATATTCGGGATGCTGTAAATTCCCTGAAGCAGACCAATATTTGTGTTAGTAAAATGCAATTGTTTGACGAGTAAATCCGCTAAGGGAGATATGCTGTCATAGACGTAATAATTGCCAAACATGGCTAATGAGATGAATATCAGTACTGTCCATCTGAAGAATGGAGCAGGTTCAGGTTTTGTAGCAATAGTATTATTCATGTTTTAAATTCTTAGTGAATAAAATAATTGACAATTTAAATAAAACGGAGTAAATAGCAAAAAACAATCAGTACTTTTGTCTGAACGGCAGTTTGTTGCTGATTATTGGATTTCTCTGATTTTTTTTCCATGAGTTGTGAACTGAAAGGCAGTTACACAGAGTTTCACTGAGAAGACACAGAGATTCACAGAGAAGAATTTAACCGCAAAGTTCAGCGAAGTTTTTTGTGAGAAAGAAAAGATGCCAACAGTTACACGGAGATTCACTGAGGATGCACAGAGATTCACAGAGAAGAATTTAACCGCAAAGTTCAGAAAAATTTTATCTAAGAAAGAATATAATAAAAAAGATACACT
>CAZEHW010000165.1:0-8170 GCA_964511865.1 uncultured Hyphomicrobiales bacterium
CACCGGACTATAGTGTTATCAATATTCAAGCATATGAGGAAAGGAGAGAAAACGAATTGCCAGTTACAACAAGACCTTATAAGGTTTATGACCAACATTTTATTTCAATTATAGCTCCGAAGGCAGCTATTGATTCAGTTTATATTGATAGTAACAATATTGATTTTAATATTTTCCAACCAATTCTTCCTGATTCGGAATTTTATTATGCAAATATTCAGGTTAGCGAAGGAAAACATTTGGTTAATTCACCGGAGAACATTGGAGTTTATGTTTATGGTTATGGAGAAGCAAACTCCTATGGATATAATGGCGGACAATATATGAATGACCTTAATGTCGTAAAAATCACTGACGAACAAATGCCGAAACCTGATGATGTTTTATTTCAAAATATACCAAATCCGGTAACCGGCACTACTTGTATTAGATTTATTATTTCTTATAATACCTATGCAAGTTTGAAAATATATGACATATTAGGAAATGAAAAGTTGACTATATTCGATAAATTTTTAGAAAAAGGAGAATATTCAATTACTGCTATATTAAATGAGCTTCCACCAGGTATTTATATTTACGTTTTAGCAACAGAAACTAAGGTCTTATCGAACAAATTAATTAAGATTCAAGAATAGAAACTCCAAAAGACATTTTTTTGAAATTTTTTTACATTTTTTGTAACAAAAGTTCGGTTCATGTGTATATATTTGTAAAGGATTGCCATTTACGTAAAGATTCAAATAAAGCAATGCCGACAGCAACGCTTACATTCAATGAATGCTTTACACCGTACATTGGAATTTCGATGGCATCATCGCAAGCGGCAAGAACATCATCGTCTAAACCGGTGATTTCATTACCGGCGACAATGCATAGCGGAAAATCACTGATTTTAAGCGAGTCGTAGCTACGCTTTTTGTCGGTTAGTTCCAGGGCAAAAACCTTTATATTTTGTTCTTTGATTTTTTTGATTGCTTTGAAAATATCTTTTTCATAACGCCAAGGGACTGTTTCGACTGCTCCGAGAGCTGTTTTCTCTATCTCTTTTCTTGGAGGGTGTGGAGTAAATCCACAAAGAATCAGCTCTGAAACAAGAGAAGAATCGCATGTGCGGAATATTGAACCGACATTATAAAGACTTCTAACGTTATGCACTAACAATGAAACAGGAAAACGGCGAACTTGTTTTACCTGTTCGATGGAAAGTCTCTCTTTCAATATTTCGCTATGTATCAGTTTTTTCAAAATAATCCTAAAAAATGTTAAATTAAGTAATAATAAATAATTAATATAAAAGTCAATATTTAAAAATAAGAAAATATCTAAAATATTTGAGTATTTGAGAAAAATAATATACTAAATGAAGTCATGATTCTTAAATCATTGTTTGAAATATCAACTATACTGACAGTGAAAAAATCTAAATGGCAGAGATTGCCGTTAAATTTTTTTGTGATTTTATCAGTATTAATTATTTCTGCTTCGGGATTACAGTCTCAAACTGACAGTCTAATCTTTGATACCAAGGGTGTAGACTTCCGCCTTGCTTTTTTACCAAACTATCATAATAATTATTCTTCTCAATATGCTAATCTTCTTCAAAGGACAGATTCATTGTATATTTTTATTGTGGCTGACAAACCAACGAGCGGTTTAATCGAATACATAGATAGATACGGTAATTTGTTTAATCAACCCTTTACCATTACGAATATTAATGATATTTATCTTTTTAAAGTTAGTCATTATGACTTTGAAGTACAAGGATATAACCGAAGTGGAACTATGCTAACTTCAAATGATACAAGAAATCAGAGTGAGATAGCCGGGATAAATTCTTTTCATATTACAACTGACAATGAAGTTACAGTATATGCCCATAGCCAGTCAGTGATGACAAGTGATGCCTTTTTAGTTTTACCAACGGATGTATTAGGCAGGGAATATTTGGTTATGACCTATAATAGTGATGGTTCGGGAGGCTATGGTGGATTTCCCAGTTCATATCAATTGTATGGGAGCAGTACACCATCACAGTTTTTAATTGTTGCAACTGAAGATAATACTCTGGTTGATATTTATCCAAAAACTGATGTTTATCGTCGCGGAAAAACTTCACATTTTCAAATATCGCTAAATACCGGAGAAGTTTATCTGGTTCAGGCGAAGATAACACAAAACAATTTAAAAAGCGATTTAACCGGAACTTTAGTCGAATCGAGTAACCCTATTGCAGTCTTTGGCGGACAGCAAAGGACAATTGTTCCAATGGCAATAGAAAATATGCAGTCAAGGGACTTTCTTTGCGAACAGTTGCTCCCTGTTAATACATGGGGAAAGAATGCTTATGTTATTCCTTATGCAACTCCATTCGATGCAACACTTGTTGGATATGATTTATTTAGAGTTTTGGTTGGCAATGATGGAACCGATATATTTATTAACGGCAAAAACGAAGGCAGATATAACAAAGGAGAATTTATCGAACGACCAATTAATGGTTCTGCTACAATCGAAGCAACAGGACCCATCTTGGTTGCTCAGTTTAAAAAAACCTCCAAAACTTCATCAGAAGGAGGGGAAGCATTAAGCGACCCTTTTATGATGATTGTTCCACCAAAGGAACAGTTTAAACCGGACTATAGTGTTATCAATACTCAAGCATATGAAGAAAGGATTGAAAGCGAATGGCCGACTGTTACTACAAAAGCTTATAAAGTATATGACCAGCATTATATTTCAATAGTTGCTCCTGCAAGTGCAATAGATAAAACTTATTTAGATGGAAGTCTTATTAATTTAAATATTTTTCAGCCAATACAACCAAATAGAGATTATTATTATGCTAATATCCAGGTTAGCGAAGGAGCTCATCGAGTAAATTCTTCTGGCAGAATTGGAGTATATGTTTATGGATATGGAGAGGCAAATTCTTATGGATACGTGGGTGGTATGAGTATGAGTTTGTTTGATTTTAAAAAGCCAAAAATTTTATCAACCGATACCTGCTATACTATCAATGGTACTATTTACGATAATCGCCCCGGTGATTCAAGGATATCCACAGCAATTTGTCCCGAATCAAAAAAAATAAATACAAATGTAAAGATAGATTCATTTACCCCTTTTGCTGACTCTGTTAATTTTGAAGCAATGCTTATTGATAATTTTCTTGACGGTCAGTTTGAGATAACAGCCAAAGATTCAATAGGTCTTGACACTACAGCTGTCTTTGACATACCGGGTTTTACTGTTTCAATGGATACAATGATAAATAGTAAACAGTTGTATATCTATAGTGATAAATTCAGAACAAATACAACGCATTGTGAGGTTTTTAACTTAAGGAATTACGGAGGATTCAATCACATACTAAGTAACGTCTATTTGAAAAAGAACAGTGCTTTATCAATAAATCCAATGGCTCCATTTGATATAAATCCGGGCGAAACATTTGACTTGGAACTTTGCTTTAACTTTTCTCAAGATACGGTTATTACAGATACCCTTTACATTTCTGACGGTTGTAGTGACAGAGCAATAATGTTAATCAAAATTGAGTTCAAAGGAGATGATACTAAACCAAAATTATACATTGAGGGAGATAGCTGCCGTAACAAATTCGATTTTGTGGTAACAGATAGTATGTGGTTTGATTCAGGTATAGAAAAAATTGCCCGTTATACCAGTAATTGTAAATTCACCTATCTAAACCAAACTTCAAATATTTGTGTTTTTAATATTGAAGTTTATAATCCATACAAAGATGCCAATTTTACGCTGTGGATAACCGATATATCGGGAAATGAAACAATTTATTCTGATACTATTCAAGGATTCACCTTAACCATGCCTCAATTTGACAGTACGGAAAGTAAAATTGATTTTGGTCTCGAAAAAATCGGAAGTTTATATTGTGATACTTTGCAATTTTATAATACAGGTACTTTGCCTTTCGTAGTTGACAATTTATTATTAAAGAAAAACATCTATTTTTCAATACCGCAATACCAATTTCCGTTAATTATTTATCCCGATGAACAATTGACTGTGGCTGTCTGCTTTAATCCTGTAAATACTTACAATCGCTTTGAGGATACTTTAGTTCTAATGTATAATTGTTTATCCAAAGAAGTTGCCTTAACTGGAAAAGGTGATAGTCTGATATATTATGGAGACGCAGATTGTGATGTTGTTATTAAAGCTTCCGCTCATACAATTGAGAAGAAGTATGAAGTGGAACAAATATCACCAAATCCATTTTTTAATACTGTAAAGTTTATTATCAATTCTTCCGGAAAAGAAAGTATCAAACTTAGCATTTTCGACATACTGGGAAATGTAAGAGCAAGTATTCTAAAGAATGATATATCTATTGGGAAAAATGAAATTCTACTTGATTTGGAATTCTTGCCTCAGGGAGTTTATCTATATACTATAGGTACTCCTGAAGGTATTATTAAAGGAACTTTGATTAAACAATAAAATTGCCTGAATAATTATTGAATTTTCAAATTAAAAATCATTGTACTTATTGAATCATTCTGTATAGATTGAAATACCCTATTGAATCATAGTTAAAAGTCCAAAACAAATCATTTTGCAATTTTAAACGTTATTATCTATTATATTATTATTTTTGAAGTTTATATTTTGTATAATTTGAAAGAAATTGATGAAAAGAATTAACAAGACAGTCTATATTATTGCTTCAGTCTCCATAATAATCGGAATTGCAATAGGAGTGATTTTTCAACCCCTGATTTCCGGAGACAATATTTTTAACGAGATTAAGAAGTTCAATTATGTTCTTAATACTGCTTATAAGAATTATGTTGATGATGTTGACAGCCATAAACTTGTTGAAGCCGCAATTAAAGGAATGCTTAATGAATTAGACGTACACTCGGTCTATATTTCTGAAGAAGAGATGAAGGAAGTCTCTGAAGATTTCAATGCCGCTTTTGAAGGGATTGGAGTTGAGTTTGATGTTATACATGATACTATTACAATAATTTCACCAATTCCCGGAGGACCCAGCTCAAAACTTGGGATTTTAGCCGGAGATAAAATAGTCAAAATTGACAATGAAAATGCAGTTGGGATAAAGAGAAATGAAGTACCAAAGAAATTAAGAGGACCAAAAGATACTAAAGTTGTCGTTGAAATTAAAAGAGAAGGCACTAAAGGTTTATTAAAATTTGAAATCATTCGTGATAAAATTCCAATATTTACTGTTGACGCAAGCTTTATAATTGACGGTACTGATATAGGTTTAGTAAAGATTAACAGATTTGCCGCTACAACACATGAAGAGATGCTGAATGCACTAATTGATTTGAGAAAACAAGGAATGAAAAGGTTGATTTTAGACTTACGTGGTAATCCGGGGGGATATCTAAATCAAGCATTTTTGGTAGCAGATGAATTTTTAAAAGGAAATGATACTATTGTTTATACGAAAGGCAGATTACCAGAATTTGATGATGTATTTAAATCATCTTATGGAGGAAATTTTGAGGAAGTTCCACTGATTGTTCTCGTTGATGCGGGTTCAGCATCTGCAAGTGAAATAGTTTCAGGAGCAATTCAGGACCTTGACCGTGGTTTGATTATCGGGACAACTTCTTATGGTAAAGGATTGGTACAAAGGCAATATGATATACCTGACGGCTCAGCATTCAGGATTACGACTTCAAAGTATTATACTCCATCTGGCAGGTGCATCCAAAGACCTTATAAGGATAAAGATAAATACCGTCATTTATCGGGTAGAATGGACCTTGAAGATGGTAACTATATTCTGAATTCTTTAGAAAAGATAAAAATACAGCTTAAGAAGGATAGCACAAAAGGAAGTGAAATAAATCTTGATTCATTACCAATTTATTATACAAAAGGCGGAAGAGTTGTTCTTGGTGCCGGTGGTGTTACACCTGATATAATAATCAAGATGGATACCTTGACGGATTTTGGTATTCAAATTAGAATGAAGAATATGTTTAATGAATTTATTAACGATTTTGTTGACCTTAATTCGATTAAAAAGACTTACGGAAACAATTTTAAAGGTTTTTTAAAAGAGTATAAACTATCCCAAAAAACGATTGATGATTTTAAAAAGTTAGCTGAGAAAAAAGGTGTTGAATGGAATCAAAAAGAATTTGAAATTGATAAAGATTATTTGTTTATCCAGATTAAAGCATTTATAGCCAATACTGTTTGGAACTCAAACGAAATGTGGCAGGTGTTTTATTCTTCAGACATTCAATTTCAAAAAGCATCACAGATGTTTCCTGAAGTTTTAAAAATAACCGGATTAAAAAAGAAATAAATTTTTCAAGATTAATATAGATTGCTAAAAACATTCTGTTATCTGAAAAGCAATGAGTTGAATATGATGAAGAAAACATTTTTGTTATTATTGATAATTTCGATTTTTTCAGTAAAAAATACTGCTTTCTCCGAAATGTTTTTAACGGGAGAAAAATTGCAATATAAGGTATCTTACTTTGGCATTACATTAGGACATATTGTAGTAAACATAGAAGGTCAACAGGAACTGAAAGGAAATAAGGTAATTAAGACTAAAGGTTATATGAAATCCAATCCGGACATCCCTTTTGTTGATTTGCAGGCATCTTATGAGAGCTGGGTTGATACTTCAGGTGCCTTTTCTCATCAGTTTATCGGCAAAGTAATGATTGAAGACGGGACATGGGATTATCATCATATTGATTTTGACTACAAAAAGAAAAAAATAAGGACGCAAAAGTGGATACATAAGGAAGTTTTCTTTGACAGCACATATACAACATCAAAAAAATATTGTGACGGATTATCACTTTTCTTTTTTGCCAGGCAGTTCACAAAAACGGATAAGAGCATTAGAATTCCAACAATTGTTGACTACGATACAGTTTTTACTATAATTAATTTTAAAAATAAAAAAACCGAATCCGAAATTGATGCGGTTAAATATAAAATTAAAACCGTATATTTCAATGGTAAGGCATACTGGACGGGTATTTATGGCTTATCCGGTGAATTTGAAGGATGGTTCTCAGACGATGAAGCCAGCGTCCCCATCAGGGCTAAAATGAAGGTCTATGTTGGCAGTGTTAATATTGAACTAATCGAATGGGACAGAAAAGATTGGATGCCGCCAAAAGCGGATAGTAAATGACAATTGATAATTGATAATTAACAATTGATAATTGACAATTGATAATTGATAACTTGGAGAAATTATTTTAGCTTGGATATAAGTCTATTGATTTTGTCGGTATTTTGATTGACTGCGACAAGTTGGAACGACAAAGTGAGATTTTCTAAGTTATTTGATTTTAAGCAGTTGCAAAGTGACAAGTTAATTTTGTCGTAATTTGCGTACTTTTTTAAATTTTCAATTTTCTGAATCACAGGTCATCCTTTGCCGGAACTTTGATTTTTGTGATTTATATGATTTTTTCGCGAAATGTGAAAACGTAAGAAAGTGAAAAGCGAAAACATGAAACACAAAAGGCAGTTACACAGAGTTCCACGGAGATTGCACAGAGTTCCACAGAGAATTTACCAAACAATTAATTTGCAAAGAACAAGCGGGACAAAATTATACAGGGAATAGCAAACGTAATGGAAACGATTTTAAAAGGATTTTAAAAATGTGACCGTTGTCGGTTATGTGTTTTGTGTGAAATTCCGCTAAGTCCAAAAATACATTTATGTCATTTTCTTCTTGCCATTTAAAATAATTTATCGTATTTTTTAAAATATTAAATAGTGTTTTAAAATTATAATATTTATATTGAAAAAAATGGCTGGTATGAACGTTTATGAAATGGATATTTCATATTTATTCAGTGGGATTTACTTATATGATATTATTGTTGATGGTATGATTGTAAAATCCGGGAAAATAAGTATAATTAAATAATAATTTCATACCTCCTTAGATTTCTAAGGAGGTATTTTTTAATATTTTTTATGAAAGAGATCATTATGAGGTTTATAAATATAAATTTATTGTATTTATTTCTGTTATTTAATTTTGCTTTTGCTAATGGCTGGAGGCATGTTGAAAAATTTTGATAATATAGAAAATACAATACATAGCGAAATTAAAGCGATATCATGTGCAGATAAAAATAATTGTTATGCATTGGTT
>CAZEHW010000166.1:0-2013 GCA_964511865.1 uncultured Hyphomicrobiales bacterium
GGAGGTATAAACCAATAAATTTCCTGACCTGCAACATCAATAAACATATAAATTCCTATTGTGTAAAAATTATTTCCGGTGATGTATCAACCTTAATCATTCCGAGCTTTTCTTCGGCAATTTTACTAATTCTTTCGGGTGATTGTAAATAATTGAGTTTTGTTTTTAATAGCTCATTTTCATTTTTATAGTATTCTTTGTGCCTCTTTAGTTTTTGAATATCTGCAAGATAGCCGTCAACCCTGATTACGTTATCCACATACAGAACAGTAAACATTGCGGCAAGGACCATTGCTCCAAAAACTGTCCATCTGCCCGGAAGTTTAATATCTTCGGCATATTGTTCGTCTTCATCGTCGGTTTTAAAAAGCCGTTTAGAAAAAATACTCAAATTATCCCCCTTGTATTTTAATTATACAAAATTAAATATATTTTTAGGATATTAAAAGCGTTTTCGGTTTTGAACATGGATTTGAGCTTAATTATAGTTTTATTTAAAGTCAAGATTTATTTAAGCTTAAATATTTTTTTAGTTTAGAATTTATATTTTTGTTATTTTATACTTATATTTTGTTGCAAAATGATTTTTTTTCGTGTTTGATTAAAACTGACGGAATTTAACAGTGATTATTAATTTATTTTATAATATTTACCGAAAGGACATCTATGGATTTATCACAGCAAATTGAAGATAAGCTGAATTATTATGCCGAGGCAATTATCAAAGGGCATGAAAAGATTGACGAACACGCTTTAGGTGAAATGACATTCTATATGGCTTTACGCAGAATTCTTAACGGAACATATACATACCAGGATGTTGGATTGATGGATGCCATCAATGATACACTGCAGGAATTGAAACTGATTGAAGGAACTGTCACTTTTTATAAGTTAAAATAACAAGATAACATTTGTTAATTGATATGTTATTGATAGTTAGCTAATTAAAAAACTGACTATTCTTCTATTTCTTTTTATATAAATCGGATTTCGCTAAAATCAGGACATATACGTTATGGTTATTATTATAAATTTGTATGTTTTAAAATGTTAGTCTTGATTTAATATGAATAGTAAAATCCGGATAGTTATCTTGTTTTATTTTTGTTTGCTTTATTCCATGAATTCACAGCAATCTTATGTTATTGCTGTTGCTACTCAAAATACTCACTTCAAATTCCAGCGATGGAAAACATCATCGGATTTTCCCGAGGAATATATTAAGGAATATTATAAACAGGGATTTTATATCAACAGCCTGCAGAATTACCATAATTTCTGGTCTGTCGTTCTTTCAAGAACATCGGTTTATAAAAATCAGGTTCTTGAAAAAAGCAGTGTTTTTCCTGATAAATTTATTCAGGAAAATCAGGAAAAGGGCTATTCAATTACAGCTTTATCATATGGAAGTAAAGAATGGGTAGCTGTAATGACAGAAACTCAAAATGCGAGTCTTGAATTACAAAAATATTACTACGGATTGAGGTATCCTAAAGATGAAATAAAAAAAGCTTACGATGAAGGATACTTTATTTCTAAACTTCAATTTTCCAATGACTATTGGATTGTTGTGTTTACGAAAGAAAAGAATAAAACTGCTGAATATCTAAAGATTAAGCAGGAAATATTAACGATAAAATCTTTTAATGATGACAATTTAAAATCTTATATGAATGAGGGATGGCATATTACTGATTTGACCTATAAAGATGGAATTATTATCGTAATGACAAAAAATTTGGACTTGGGCAGGCAAGACAGCAGAATTTTACTTTATTCTAAAATGAGTGAGGCAATCAGCAACTGGTGGAATTATAAGTATGCTGTAACTAATATGCTGACTGTCTATGATTTGACACTCGAAATCACTTCTTCAGATAATTCGGAATACTTAAAAAATTCATACTTTCTCACAGAAAAACCTGAAAGTCCCGATGAAAATAAATATTTGGATTATATTGATAAATATCCCGGAACAGAATCGGCTTTTCGGGCTGTTCAAAAACTTGC
>CAZEHW010000166.1:2023-7502 GCA_964511865.1 uncultured Hyphomicrobiales bacterium
AAAAGAAAAAAACTGGGAAAATGGAATTAAAATTTTTGAAATATTCAGCCCTAAATTCCCTGAATATTCTGAACGTATCATTAAAATAAAAGATTTGCTCAAAGCTAAAGAAGAAGGTGTAATTATTGAAAACCTTGGTTCGACAATTAACACCGAATACAATGATTATTTCCCGATAATTAATTTGGAAGGAAATAAATTATACTATTGTAGTTTTAACCGTGCTGATGGTTATGGAGGAGAAGATATTTATGTATCGGAAAGTGTTAACGGCAAGTGGCAGACTTCTGTAAATATTGGGGACGAAATCAATTCGGGTTCTCATGAAGCTACTCTTGGTATTTCTGCCGATAATCTGGAGCTTACTGTTTTTGGTAATTATCCTGAATCTCTCGGCAATGGCGATGTATTTTATTACACCAAAACTCAAGAAGGGTGGAGCAAAAGAAAACATTATGATGAACCAATAAATTCTCTTTATTTTGATTCTGATATGTGCTTTTCAAGTGATGGGAATGCAGTATTTTTTGTGTCCGATAGACCATATAACGGGAATTACAATGAAAAAGATAATTTTTCAAAAGGTATTTGGGGCGGTAATCTCGATATTTATGTTGTGGTAAAAACAGATACAGGCTGGTCTGATGCTGTCAATTTAGGAAATGTGATTAACACAGCTTATATTGACCGTTCTCCATACTTGCATCCTGATGGAAAGACTCTTTACTTTAGCTCGAGCGGTCATTACGGAATCGGAGGTTTGGATGTTTACAAATCAACAAGAATCAATCCTGATACATGGACTGAATGGAGTGAACCTGTAAATTTAGGCAAAGAGATTAATACCATTGATAATGATTGGGGTTACAAAGTTTCACTTGATGGTAAGTTTGCATATTTTTCTGCTTTCAATCTTCAGGATACTATGATGAAACAGGATATTTATAAAGTAACGTTACCCAAAAAAGCAAGACCAGAACTTGTGGCTACAATCAAGGGAAAAGTTGTTGACCCTGACGGTAAACCCCTTTCGGCAAAAATCAAATGGGAAAATTTATCGACAGGTGTTACTGTTGGTGAATTGAACTCTGATCCTGTTGACGGTTCGTTTTTTATTGTCTTGCCATTAGGAAAAAGATATGGTTACTATGCTGAAAAGGAAGGGTATTACCCTGCTTCAAAAAATATTGACCTTACTAAAAACATTGATTCTATATTGACTATCAGGGAAGATATTGTCATGATTCCAATTAAACAAATCAAGGAACAGAATATTACTATCAGAATCAACAATTTGTTTTTTGATTTCAATTCATCAGAACTTCTTCCTGAATCTTTCCCCGAACTTAACAGATTGATAAAAGTTCTCGATGAATTTCCCAATGTAAAAATTGAAATCTCAGGACATTCAGATGATGTAGGTTCAGATTCTTATAATAAGAAACTGTCTATGGACCGGGCAAAAGCAGTCTTAGAATATCTTGTAGAAAAAGGTATTGACAAGAAATATCTTGTTCCCAAAGGATTTGGAAAGTCAAAACCACTTTCGACTAACCAAACTGAAGAAGGCAGGGCAATGAACCGCAGAGTTGAGATTAAGCTGATACCGTAATCTTCAAGAAATAACAATCTCCGGTTTTACTGTTTTTTCGCTATGAATGTTATCATATTGGGAAAAATAATATATATAGTAATAAATATGTTAAATTATGAAACATTTTTATTCTTATTTTCGTCTAATTAAAAAATAACAAAACATTAAAAACCGGTTGAGTGGATTGTTTACAAAAAGAACAAATAAGATTCTTTACAGAATAGCTATTGGTGTCGCCGCCACTGTACTGCTGACATTGGATGTCAGCAATTTTGTTATGATGGTAACAACCAAAACAGATGAGAATCTATATTCTGACCTGCCGACTAGATTTTACGTAACCAATCCGATTTTAATTCAAAGATTTGACTGTTATTCTGAAAAAAATGAAAAATGTCAAATCAATGTAGGTGATTTAATCGTTATGGTTAACGGGAAAATTCCATCTGACACTAATGAACTCAAGGATTTAATATTTAATACTGATGAAAAGGATTCAGTTGATATAATATATACCGATAATCAGGACGTAAATGAAGATTACTCACGAAGAGGATTTTTCAATTACATAAAGGCAAAAGCTAGCAAAAAGGATATTCCTAATGACTTTATAAGATTTTTACCTTCTGCGGTCTTTGTTGGTTTTGTAGAAAAAGGTGGTGCATCAGAAAGAGCCGGAGTAAAAGTAGGCGATTATTTTGTCAAGGTAAATGGTGAAACTTTCAAAACTGCTTTGGAAGCAAATGATTATATTGTCAAAGGAGAAAAGGGTAGTTACTTAAGATATGAGATATTAAGGGATAATAAGACTTTCCAGTGCAAGATTCAAATTGTTAAGTTTCAGGTTTCGATTGTATATTTATTGTGGTTCATAGTAGGGTTGATATACTTTATTTTAGGTATAGTAATAACTCAAAGCCGTTCTGAAATCAAAGCGGCACGACTTTTAGGAAGTGCTTTCATTATTGTCGGATTTTATATATCAGCATTTTTAATCCCGTTGAGGACACAAGGAAATTATCAATACCATACATACTTTTTATTTTATTTAAGTGGTGCTTATGGTTTTTCACTGTTAATTCATAGTTTGGTATATTTCCCGCGTGAACGATTGGATATGCTAAAAGCAAAATGGGTGGTAAGAGGTCCATACTTTTTCGGAATTCTTTTTTCACTGATCGTTGTTAGCAATGTATTTTTTATAAAATCCTTGGAAATTGAAACGTATTATAATATCATCCAGCAAAATATAATTTTGTTATTTTTGATATATTATTTTGTGGTCCTTTTAATTTTCAGGGAATCCCGTTCCAAGGAAGAGGCAAAATTATCGAAAGCAATTAATGTGGTTTTCCTGATATTCTTATCAGTATCTATTTTCAGATTGATATGGCTAATATTTGTCGGAAAAATGACTCCCTTACCTTATGTGATGTCATTGGCATTCATCCCTGCGGCTTTTATTTATACTATTGGCAGATATAAATTATTAAATCTTGAGTTTAAAATCAGGAAAAATATTCAATATATCTTCATATCTTCATTTTGGAAAATTTTCCTGATTTCTTTAATAATATATATTATTACATTAATTGCCAAATTAAATTTTAATATACCCAACCTGCACTTTACCGGTACAACAATTGAAGTATTGGAAAGACCACTGCCGGCTGATTTGGCAGACATATATCACAATGTGTGTATAATATTGCTATCTTTAGCAGGTGCTTTAATTTTCAGGTATATCAACAGACGCGGGCAAACGTATTTGGACAGAAAGTACTACAGGACAAGATTCGATTACCGCAGAGCTTCATCAGAATTTTCCGAAATTCTTGATAAAACAATTGTTTTAGATGATTTATCCAAAAATATTATTAAAGAACTTGTTGAATTGGTTTTCCTTAAGAAAGCAGGAATTGTCTTTTACAGAAATGAAGAGACTGTTATCTCAAGTCATTTTCATGGTTATACTAATGATTCAATTATTGAATATTGCCGTATGACGGCTTCAAAGCAAATCAGCAATATTAAGCAATTCAAAAAGGAATTCAGAGTGGATTACCTGGAAGAACCCATGAGGGAGATATATCAGAAGTGTGAGTTTCGCTACATTATTCCAATTCGCTCGAAGGATAAAATCGTTGGGGCATTAATGGTGGGTGACAAACTTTCTGAGACACCATACAACGGAGATGATATAGAATTTTTGAATTTGATTACGGGACAGATTTCGGTAGCAGTTGAGAATGTTTTTCTTTACGAAGAGCTGACCCATCAGGAAAGAATTAAACATGAACTGGAATTGGCAAGAAAAATTCAATTAGCTTCTCTGCCAAAAAATATTCCTTATGTTTCCGGATTGGATGTGTCAGGAGTTTCCATACCTGCTCACGAAGTTGGCGGTGATTTCTACGATTACTTGCCTAAAAACGGACACCTGACGGTTATTGTCGGAGATGTATCGGGGAAAGGTACTTCTGCGGCATTATATATGTCAAAAGCTCAGGGTATCATGCGCACACTTCATGGATTTGATTTATCTCCAATGGATTTGTTCAAACGTTCAAATAGTCTTCTATATAAATACTTGGAAAAGAGCTCATTTATTACAGCAATTTGCTCAATATTCGATACACGGAACAAATCTATAACACTTGCGAGGGCAGGACATCTTCCATTGTATTATTTCAACAGCAAAACAAATGATATAGCCGTTATCCAGCCAAATGGCATAGTTCTTGGAATGACAAAAAGTAAATTGTTCGATGCTCATATTGAAGAAAGTCAGATTCATTATAACACTGACGATGTTTTCCTCTTTATAACTGATGGTGTTCTTGATGCAAGAAATTCTTATGGGCATGATTTTCAACACGAAAGATTGTTGAGGATACTCAAAAGCAATGCTAAACTGTCTTCGGAATCTATTAGAAATAAAATTTTGGATTCATTAAAAGAATTTACTTCCGACTCAGTTCAGTTTGATGATATGACTGTCGTTGTAATTAAAGCTGTATAGTTTACCAGTTCAAAGAAAAACCAACCCTGGCACCATTCATATAACCTGTTTGAAATTTTAAAGTTAAATCATCAGAAACATTAAAATCGAACAAATGTGCTCCAACATAAGCATCAATTGCTCCTAAAATATATACACCCGAAAGATAGAAAATATCCTGGTCTCTTTGATCTCTATAAAACTCCTTTACCACTTTTGAACGGCTTTTATCTGGGTCCGTATCATCCATAACGTCATATTTTTTTTGTTCATCAGAATACTTATTGTGATTATCTATAATCAAGTATGTGAGTACTCCCGTTGCTCCCAAAAATACAGGTACTTTCCAATATGACTCAACATAATACTGACCAAGCCCGGGAAGTAGGAATGAAAATAGCACAGCTTTGGTAGGTGACTTAGTCATCTCAAATGTTTTCTTTGAAATTGGTACTTCCTTCACAAAATCTTTTAATGGCTTCGGTTTAATTGTATCCGTTTCAGCTTCATCATTCTCCGTACTGTCAATTTGAGCTAAAAGTTGAGAGTTATCTTTAATTATGAATTCGTTATCCGTTATCAGTTGACCGTTATCGGTTAATTCAAAATCATTAGTAATTAGTAATTGGTAATTAGTAATTAACTCCCGTCTGCTGTCTGCTGTCTGCTGTCTGCTAAAATTATCATTAGTAATTAGTAATTGGTAATTAGTAATTAAAACCAGAATCACAGTTAATATTTTTAAAATTAACTTCACTATGATTTTTCTTTCAATTTGTTTAAACCCAGCATTGCCGCACCGATTATACCTGTATTATTTTTAAAAAATGCTTCTTTAACCTCAAATCTATCAGATATAGTCGGTAAGGAGTGTTCCTTTATTG
>CAZEHW010000166.1:7512-8141 GCA_964511865.1 uncultured Hyphomicrobiales bacterium
GATTGAATCATAAAGCATATCTCCTGATTGTGATATACCACCTCCGACAATAGCAACATGAATGTCAAGTAAATTCATCGCAGAAGCCAATCCAATTCCAATTATCTTACCTGTATCTTCAATACATTTAATTGCAGATTCATTAGCTTCTTTAGCAAAATTCGCAATATCCTCAACATCGAAATTACTTGAAATACTTCTGCCAAAATCATCATTAGTAATTAGTAATTGGTAATTAGTAATTATTGCTTTTCTCCCCGCTAATTCTTCCAAAATTCCCTGACGATATGATGGAATATCTTTTTTAATTGAATCATAATTGATTATCGTATGACCTATTTCTCCGGCGGCACCAGTGCTTCCTCTGAAAATTTTTCTTCCAAAAACTATGCATCCGCCAATCCCCGTACCTAATGTCGAATAAATGAAATCACTGAGTTCCTTTCCTGCTCCTAATTCCATTTCTGCTACAGCCGCCGCATTTGCATCATTATCAACGGCAATTGTTAAATTGAAATCCTTTTTAAGTTCATTTTGAATGTTAATGCCATGCCAATTTTGAAGATTAGGTGATACACAGAGAACTCCTGAATTATCAAAAATCCCCGGAGCACCAATTCCAATAGATT
>CAZEHW010000167.1:0-5758 GCA_964511865.1 uncultured Hyphomicrobiales bacterium
CACCATGCTCGAGAGCATTGTCAGCTTTGTAGCTTAAATCAGAGTATGGCGTCCAAAAATCATCGAGAGGAAGACCTTCGGAAGAATCAGCCAGAACAATAACAATTTTTCCGGTTACGTCTATTCCCTCATAATCATCATATCCGGCTTCTTTTGCAGTAACGCCATAGCCACAAAAAACTACTTCACCTTTAGCAGTTCCATTTTTGCTGAATCTCATTGGAATCCAATCCTTGCCTGATGTCCATGTTTTCGTTCTTGTTTTAAGCATATTCTCAGGCACACCCGGTTTTCTTATCAGGACATCGAATGAAACTGCGGAGCTTGGACCGATAGCCAGAGTATCAATATACTTGAATGGTTTGAAGTATGAATCACCGATAGTTTCCAAGCCATATTCCTTAAATTTCCCTGCAATATATTCTCCTCCTTTTTTGTTCTCTGGGGTTCCCGGAAAACGTCCCTGCATTTCGGTTGAGGAAAGAAAAGTAATATGTGATTTCAACTGAGATATCATGTCATCACCCGTTTGTGCGGATGTTTTTTGATTTATTGTCAATGACATAACAATAACAATAGCAAGTATGTATATAGTTTTCATAAAAATTCTCCTGTATTTCGGAAACAAAATATTAAAAATACAAATTACAAATATCAACTTAATTTATTAATATTAACAAACAAAATTTTTTTTGTATTAATATTCAAAAAATTTAAATTTCAATCAACTAAAAACAATAAAATATTTAATAAAATTATATTTTGATTTGTAGCTAAAATTTTCGTATTTTTTTAAATGGTTAAACTGAAAAAAACAAAGCGTTTAAAAAAGGAACTGAAGTTGTTCGATGTGTATGCGATAGCAACAGGTACGACTTTAAGCGCAGGTTTTTTTCTATTACCGGGTTTAGCTGCCCAACAGGCGGGCCCAGCAATAGTTATAGCATATCTGATAGCAGCTATTCCCCTTGTCCCTGCCATGTTTAGCATGATAGAATTAACTACTGCCATGCCTATTGCAGGAGGCATGTATTATTACCTTGACAGAACTTTGGGGCCTTTATTCGGAACACTGGGGGGTATTGGAACATGGTTTACCCTTATTTTAAAAGTATCCTTTGCACTTATTGGAATGGGAGCATATATATCATTATTCTTTCCGACAGTAAATATATTACCACTTGCTATGATTTTGGCTCTAGCATTGGGACTCATTAATTTTTTCAGTGCGAAGAAGACCGGAAAGTTACAGGTATTACTTGTTATTGGATTACTGATTATATTAATTATCTATTTGATTGGGGGATTACCTGCTATTCATATATCTCATTTCAAAGGTTTTTTTAATGCTGGACATTCCGGGATAATATCTACTGCAGGTATGGTTTATATTAGCTATGTAGGTGTTACCAATGTAGCTTCATTGAGCGAAGAAATAAGCAATCCGGAAAAGAACCTGCCATTAGGTGTTATTCTCGCTCTCAGTACTGCTGTAATTATATATGGGCTTGGAACTGCCGTTATGGTAGGTGTAATACCTATGGAAGAATTGGCTGGGGATCTAACTCCTGTCGCAACAGCAGCAGAGTATTTTCTAGGTGGCTGGGGAGTAATAGTCGTTACAGTAGCAGCAATATTTGCCTTTATTTCTGTTGCAAATGCTGGAACCATGAGTGCTTCGAGATATCCACTAGCTATGAGCAGGGATTTCATCATGCCTCACGCTTTTAAAAAAATAAATAAATTCGGAACTCCATCCCTGTCAATATTAACAACTGTATCAATCATCATAATGATAATTCTATTTCTCGATCCTATTAAAATTGCAAAGCTGGCAAGTGCTTTTCAGTTAATATTGTATGGAATGATTTCTGTTGCAGTTATCGTTATGAGGGAAAGCCGAATCGAGGCATACGATCCGGGATTCAAATCACCATTCTATCCATGGATGCAAATATTTGGTGTTTTGAGTTCATTGTGGTTAATAGGCGAAATGGGATTGTTTTCTATTCTATTTTCAATTGGTCTGATATTAACAGGATTTCTATGGTACTGGTTTTATGCAAAAGATAAAGTTGAAAGAAGCGGTGCTATTTATCATATTTTTGAGCGGCTCGGAAGGGCAAGTTATAAAGGATTTGATATTGAACTTAGAGGGATATTAAAAGAAAAGGGGTTAAGGGAAGATGACCCATTTGATAAAATTGTAACAAGAAGCTGGGTGCTCGATCTCAAACAAGAATCAATATTTGAGGAAGTTGCAGACAAAGTAGCCACAATACTATCTCAAGCCATAGATATGCCCTATGAAGAAATTAAAAGCCAATTTGAAGAAGGAACGAAACTTGGAGCAACTCCGGTTATTGGTGGTGTAGCACTACCGCATTTCCGGTCGAAATACACAAAGCATTCTGAAATGGTTCTAGTCAGGTCAAAAAACGGTGTGAAAATTCAATGTGAAAATCCGGTAATATCCGGTGATAAAGAATTGCATACTGTAAAAGCCTTATTTTTCCTCGTAAGCCCAGAAGACAATCCTACACAACATTTGAGGATTTTGGCACAAATTGCCAGCCGTGTAGAAGATGATTCATTTTCGGAAGACTGGTTCAATGCAGAAACTGAGTTGGAATTAAAAGAGGCATTGCTTCATGATGACAGGTTCATTTCATTAGTATTATCGCATGGGGAAAAATCAGAGGTATTTATTGGAAGTATGCTAAGACAAATACCAACACCTCTTGGCTGTCTCATTGCTATGTTTCAAAGAAAAGGGATGACAATTATACCCAACGGAAATACAATCTTTGAAGAAGGTGACAGATTAACCGTTATCGGCGATAAAAAGGCATTATCTGATTTTAAGAACATGTATATCAGCTAAGAAAAATTTCAAATATTATCGTAGATTTTAAAAAGCGTTAATTTCTTTTGGGAGAATTTATAGTTGAACTATGCTATCAACATATTTACTTTTCTCTATTTTTGAGATGAATTGACGGAGTTGGTCAATATCTTTAACTTCCAATTCGATGAGTATGCAGGCAGATTTCTTGACAGTGTTTATTTTTTCTGAAGACCTGATGACCAATTTTCCGGAGGCGGCTTCATCAACAATTACATTTAGCATATTGTTATAATTCAAACCAATTAGTTTGATTTTTGCTGTTTGAACCGAATCCGAAGTCATCCATTCAGCCTTTTTGAATTTATCTTTGTCGAAAGCAGATGAGGCAATGAACCTGCAATTTACTGAGTGAATTTTAATTTCCGATTTACTTGTTACATAAGCAGTAATCGGTTCACCTTTGATAGGATTACAGCATTTCGATAGCTTAGTTTCAATTCCTTTCATTCCTTCAACTTTAATCTGCGGGGATTGTGAAATTGAATTTTTTTCGCTGATAATTCTTTCTTTTGCTTTGACTTCAAAAGCAGACGGGTATAATTTTCTGAGTAAAGTCTGACTGCATTTTATTGAGTTTATTGAAATTGCAGAGTAAAAATCATCCGGTGATTTGAAACCAATACCTGGTAAATTTGTTTTGAAAGTCTGTTCATCGGCATGAGTTCCCAATTTGGTACGATATTGTTTCTTAAATTTTTCCCAAATTCTTTTACCATCAGCAACTAATTGGTCTTTCTCATGTTTTTTTAGCCAGATTAATATTTTTGACCTTGCCTTTTGTGTCTTAACATAGTTAAGCCAGTCCCTGGATGGCTTTGAGTTCTTTGAGCTAATAATTTCAACGACATCTCCGGATTTCAATGCAGTTGTCAGCTTTGTGAGTTTCCCATTAACTTTAGAACCTGAAACCTGACTGCCTAAGCCAGTATGTATGGCATAAGCGAAATCAATTGGTGTAGAATCTTTTCTTAATGTCTTTATATCTCCTTTGGGCGTAAGTACATGAATAAAATCACGCTTTTGTTCTGATTTTAAAAGCTCCTGCAATTCATATGGATTGTCAAAATACTCATCGGTTTCGAGAAATTCCTTGAGACGGGAAATCCAATCAGTTCTGTCTTGAGACTTGTCACCTTCCTTATAAGCCCAGTGTGCCGCCGAGCCAAATTCTGCCTGACGGTGCATTTCCTGAGTTCTGATTTGAATTTCGAACTTATCGCCTTTACGATTTAATACTGTAGTTTGAATCGAGCGGTAGCCGTTTGGTTTCGGATAAGTAACCCAATCCCTGAACCTGCCTTCAATCGGAGCCCAACTGCTGTGGACAATACCAAGGACAAAATAGCAATCATCCAGCTTTTCGACAATTATCCGTAATGCCATTAAATCGAAAACATCATCGAGTGATACACCCTTGTTCTTTTGTTTCAGAAAGATGCTATACAATCTTTTTACTCTGAAACTGATTGCCGCTTTAATTTTATTCTCTTTCAGCTTTATTGCTATATCAGAATTCATATCCCTTAGATTCTTCTCAAGCATATCTCTTCTTTTTTGGACTGCTTTGTACAATCTCTGGTAATCAGCAGGAAACAGATGTTTAAAAGCAATATCATCCATTTGCTGATAAATTATTCTCAATCCAAGACGATGTGCAATGGGTGAATAAAGATTAAGACATTCATCTGCAATTTTTACTAAGTCAGAGGCATTTTCTGATTCGGCATATTTCAAAGATACCAATCGTTCGGCAAGTTTGATAAAAACAATGGAAAGGTCTTCGGCAATTTCGATGAATTGCTTTCTCATTATAGTGATTTGCTTTTTGGAATCGGGGAAAGAAATTTTTCCAAGTCTTTGGAGCAATTCTATACGCTGGGATACCGCTTTACCATATTTTGAATTTATTGAATTTGCTACATTCTTATTTGATAAATCAGCCAACAGCAAATACCCTGCTATTAAGGATTCGTTGTCAAGATTCAAATCGAGAAGCAAATCCAAGAGACCAAGAGATAATTTTTTCTGCTCCTCCGAATAAAAGGAATCAGAAAAAGCTATTAATTCATTTCGTATGTCTATGCTATTATTCAATGTTTCATATAGTTATAAATAAAAATTAACACAAAAAAGCCTAATTTATTTTATGAAAGCAAAATATATTTTATCTTTTTTCAGAAAAAAGTGTAACATTTTGCTATTTTTTGTGTTATATAAGTATATATTTGACAAATTTCAAAATAGTTATTAAATTTTAGGAAACGTTATGAAGTTAATTACAACAATTTTTACAATTACGGTATTATCTATCCTAAATTTATTTGCCGGCTGGGAATGGCAAAATCCACTGCCGACGGGAAATTCTTTGAAAAGCGTATTTTTTATTGATGAGAATACCGGCTGGATTGCAGGAGTCAGCGGTACAATACTGAAAACAACCAATGGCGGCGACACTTGGCTCGCACAGACAAATGGCATTGGAAGCGGATTGAATGATATATTCTTTACTGATAGTCAAAACGGCTGGGCTGTGGGAGATAACAGCATTATATTGAATACTACAAATGGGGGAACAGACTGGATAATTAATCCAACAGAGATCACAGCAACTTTTTACTCAGTCGAATTCGTTGATAACCAAGTAGGTTGGGTGATAGGTGCAAATGGAGTTATACTGAAAACAACTGATGGAGGAACAAGCTGGATAACACAATTTCAAAGCAATTGGATGCAATTGCATTCATTCAGTGCAATTAATAGTTCAACATGTTGGGTAGCAGGACCCGATATAATTTATAAAACTACTAATGGAGGCGATGATTGGTTACCACAAACAGTACCATCTGCTTA
>CAZEHW010000167.1:5768-8118 GCA_964511865.1 uncultured Hyphomicrobiales bacterium
ATTTATTTCACCGATAGTCTGAGGGGATGGATTGCAGGTTCTATAAGTGGTTCGAATCCAAATGGTATAGTATTCAAAACAACTGATGGAGGAGAGAACTGGATTAAGCAGTCCTTGGATCCTACGGAAATTATAACAGTGGGTTGGTTAAGCTCTATTTTCTTTACCGATAGTCTTACTGGTTTTGCCGTAGGAAATAATAATACAGTAGTATCAACAACAGATGGTGGAACAACATGGAAAATAGATAATATCGGAAAATATGGACCATTATATTCAGTTTATTTCACCAATAACAAAACCGGTTGGACTGTAGGTTGGCCAGGTGGCATATATAAAACTACAAACGGTGGTATTAATTGGATTTCTAAATCTTCGGGTATGAATACCAACTTAGTTTCAGTCAATTTTACTGACAGTCTGAAGGGTTGTGCAGTTGGTGCAGGTGGAGCAATATTAAAAACCAACAATGGAGGTAAGAAATGGACTATTCAACAAAGCGGAACTAACAGCAGATTATATTCCGTTCAATTTACAGACAGTTTAACCGGTTGGATTATTGGTGCTGACAGCACCTTCCTTAAAACTACAAACGGAGGTATGGATTGGATTCATCATTTTAAAGATTCAAAAGACTTAATGTATTCCTTCCATTTCGTTAACACCCAAAACGGCTGGCTTGCCGGAGCTAAAGGAACTATAAAGAAAACTACAAATGGTG
Organism: uncultured Hyphomicrobiales bacterium; assembly: GCA_964511865.1. GTDB lineage: Bacteria > Bacteroidota > Ignavibacteria > Kapaibacteriales > UBA2268 > ChocPot-Mid. The sequence continues at coordinate 6,490 of CAZEHW010000167.1, forward strand.
GGATTGATTGGGTATATCAAAACAGCGGAGTGACGGAATGGCTAAATTCAATATATTTCTTCGATAGTCAAACCGGCTGGGCTTCGGGAAATAATAAAATTATGCTAAAAACAACTGATGGTGGAAATACATGGATGAACTTTTCAACAACTAATTCGAACTACATAAAATCAATGCAATTTGCCGACCGCGAAACCGGTTGGGCAATAGCCAATGGAAATATAATAAAAACAACAAACGGTGGAAAAGACTGGATAGCTCAAACAAACGATTCAATTGTCCATTATGTAAATTCTATATTTGTGATTGACAGACAGACAGTATGGGCAGTCGGGATGAACAGCCTTTTTCTGATAACAACAAACGGTGGTTCAGATTGGGTTCCTCAAACCAGCATTTCTTTTCAAGGCTTCCAATCAGTTTATTTTGTTGATAACAAAACAGCTTGGATTGTTGGAGATAATGGAACTATTTTAAAATATACCGAAGATTCTGAAACCTCTGTCCCTGAAGAAAATCTTTTTTCAAATGAAATGTCAATTATGAAAATTATTCCAAATCCTGTGCGCGATTTTACGAAAATTGAATATTACATTGAGAAGCCATCTAATGTTACATTGTCATTGTACAATATTTTAGGGGAAAAATTAATTGATTTGGAGAATAATATATATAAGAATTCCGGGGAATATTCTGTTGAATTCAATACATCAAAAATTCCATCAGGGATTTATAACGTAATGTTGAATAACGGCAAAGTAATCTCAGCAAAGAGGTTACTGATTTTCAAATGATATAATGATATTGGGGAGAAATATTCAATCCCTCTGGGATTGTTAGATATATGAAGTTTTAATGTTACAAATATTCAATCGCTCTGCGATTGTCCTTCCTTTCTCTCTTTTCCTTTTTCCCTACACCTTCTTTTCTTTCGTTTCACTTTTCGCTTTTTCACGTTTCACGAAAAACTAACGACTTATGACTAGCGACTAAAATCATTCACTAAGTTTCGCTTCTTCCCAAAAAACATCCATTTCTGCAAGGGTCATGTCGGATAATTTTCTACCCTGCTCTTTTGCTTTGGATTCGATATATTGAAAACGGCGGATAAATTTCTCGTTGGTTTTTTGCAAAGCTTCTTCGGCAACGACTTCTTCGAATCTTGCGGCATTGACGATGGCGAAAATTATATCGCCTAATTCCTCAGATGCTTTCTCAAAATTATTTGATTCTATCTCTTTTTTGAATTCGGCTAATTCTTCTTCGATTTTATCCCAAACTCCTTTTTTATCTTCCCAGTCGAAACCGACCTTTGATGCTTTGAACTGTATTCTTTGGGCTCTCATCAGAGCAGGTAAAGTCTTCGGGACTCCCTGCAAAATTGATTTTTGACCTTCTTCGATTTTAAGGTTTTCCCAATTTTTCATAACGTCTTTTTCACCGTTTATCGCTACATCGCCAAATACGTGTGGATGGCGGTGAACAAGTTTCTTGCTGATTTTTTTTAGTACATCAACCATATTGAAACTGCCTCTTTCCTCGGCAATAACAGAATGCATAACAATATGCAGTAAAATGTCACCAAGTTCTTTTGAGAACTCTTCATCATCATTCTCATTGATTGCTTCA
>CAZEHW010000168.1:0-8093 GCA_964511865.1 uncultured Hyphomicrobiales bacterium
CCTTTTATTCTATTGCCAATCCATTTGTCACCATTTTTATCAATTATAATATAATCTATAACACCATTCCTTAAACCAGAATTACTAGTATTATATAAAGTCCAATTTACATTATCAAATTTTAACATTCCACCTCCATCTGTACCTATCCATTTGTTTCCATTATTATCAATTGTTAAAGCAATTATGTCATCTGAAATTGGAATTGCAGAGTTAGAAGTATTATAAATTATCCCTTTACTTCCGTCAAATTTTATCACTCCTGAAGATTGTTTTAACCACTTATAATTATCATCATCAATAGCTAATATTTGAATATTCCATTGTGGTAAATATGCTGTGTCAAATAATGTCCATTCGAATCCATCAAATTTAACCAATCCATGGACGGTACCAATCCATTTTTCATTATCTTTATCAATTTTTATTGAAGTTATTTGATTAGAAGGAAAACCGGAATTAGATTGATTATAAATAATCCATTTATTCCCTTCAAGACTTATTAGTCCTTCTTCGTAAGTCCCAAACCATTTTGTATCATATTTATCTATACATATTGAAAAAACTCTATTATCAGGTAATTCTGAATTTGACGCATTAATTATATCCCATTTTAAACCATCAAATCTATAAATACCATATCCCTTAACTTGCTCCGAACCAGGGTCGTAATATACTTTGGGACATACCCAGACATTTGAATTTTTATCGAATGATATATTGGATATTGAATTAAATTCAAACCCGTCAATATAATTAAAAACCTCCCAATTAAATTCATTAAATTTTGCTAAACCTCCTCTTTGAGTTCCAATCCAAATATTTAAATTACTGTCAATTTCAAGGGATGTTATAAAATTATCAGGCAATCCTGAATTATTAGTATCGTAAACAGTCCAGTCGAAATTATCAAATTTTGCAATTCCATTTCTTGTACCAATCCATTTGTTACGAAAGGGATCTATTGATATAGCATTAATATAATTGTCAGGTATTTTTGAATTTGCAGTGTTATAAAATATTTTTTCATCTGTTTTTCTATTTAATTTTACTAAACCACCGTTGGTTCCTATCCAAATAAAATCACCTTCAACAGCAACAGATTGCACTAATTCTCCATTAGTATATTGAATCCACTTCTCGGCAAGCAATATTGTAGAATTCATCAAAATGATTACGATTGTAGCAAATAAAATGCGCAAAATAAGCTTCATAATAACCTCTGCATTGAATAACAGAATTTTTAATAAATATTATTATAATGTTAAACGATTATCAATTTATTGTATTTGAAAATCTCAAATTTTTCATAGATATTCAATCCCTCTTGGATTGTAACCAAATTTAAATTCATTAGTTACAAACATTCAATCGCTATGCGATTGTCAAATCCTTTTGTCTTTCAGTCCTTCCATCCTTCAGTCCTTCAGTCTTTCCGTCCTTCTGTCTTTCTGTATTTCTGTCCTTCCGTCCTTCCCTTCTCCATTCTCCCTTTTCCTTTCTCCCAAAATTACTTAACCAATTTCTTATAATGCACCCGCTTCGGTTCTGTATCTCCCAAACGTTTCTTTCTGTTTTCCATGTATTCAGAATAACTGCCTTCAAAAAAGTAAACTTGGGATTCGCCTTCAAATGCAAGGATATGTGTTGCTATTCTGTCGAGAAACCATCGGTCGTGGGAGATAACTACGGCACAGCCGGCGAAATCTTCTAGACCTTCTTCCAAGGCTCGCAAAGTGTTAACATCTATATCGTTTGTCGGTTCGTCAAGTAACAGAACATTTGCTTCCTCTTTCAATGTCATAGCAAGATGTAGCCGGTTACGTTCGCCACCCGAGAGCATCGAGCATTTCTTTTGCTGGTCAGGTCCGCTGAAGTTGAAACGGGAAACATAAGCACGTGTGTTAATCTGTCTTCCACCGAGCATCATTAAGTCTTCGCCACGTGAGATGACTTCCCAAACTGTTTTTTCGGGGTCAATTTCTTCGTGTGCCTGGTCAACATATCCTATTTTTACAGTATCACCTATACGAATATTCCCTGTGTCCAGTTTTTCCGAACCGATTATCATTCTGAATAATGTTGTCTTTCCGGTTCCGTTTGCACCGATGATTCCGACAATTCCGGCAGGAGGAAGCGAAAATTCCAGATTTTCAAAAAGGAGTTTATCACCGAATGATTTTGTTAAATCCGAAGCATCAATAACAATATTACCCAAGCGTGGACCATTCGGTATAAATATCTCCAGTTTCTCTTCTTTTTCCTTTATGTCTTCATTGAGTAATCTTTCGTAGGCACTCAATCTTGCCTTAGTTCTTTGATGCTTTGCTTTTGGAGTCATGCGTGCCCATTCGAGCTCTCTTTGCAATGTCTTTTGTCTCTTTGATTCTGACTTTCCTTCCTGTTCGAGCTTGGTTGATTTTTGCTCCAGCCACGATGTATAATTTCCTTTCCAGGGGATGCCCTCTCCCCTATCTAATTCGAGAATCCATCCGGCAACATTATCCAAAAAGTACCTGTCGTGAGTAATCGCAATAACTGTTCCTTTGTAATTTTGGAGATGGTTCTCGAGCCATTGCACTGACTCAGTATCGAGATGGTTTGTCGGCTCATCAAGAAGAAGTATATCGGGTTGTTTCAATAGTAGTTTGCAAAGAGCAACACGTCTTCTTTCGCCACCGGATAAGTTTTTTACGATAGCATCTTCGGGAGGACAACGAAGAGCATCCATGGCTCTTGAGAGTTTGTTGTCAATTTCCCATCCATCACATTTTTCAATTTTATCCTGAAGCTTTCCCTGTTTTTCAATCAGGTCATTCATTTCATCATCGCTCATAGGTTCAGCAAATTTGGCACTCATTGCATCGTAATCATTCAACAGGTCAATCACTTCCTGGACACCTTGCTGAACAACTTCTTTTACTGTTAAATTATCATCTAACAATGGGTCTTGTGAAAGCATACCAACAGTATATCCCGGAGAGAAAACTACATTTCCCTGGTATTGGTCATCTTCTCCTGCGATGATTTTCATCAATGTTGACTTTCCTGAACCATTCAAACCGATGATGCCGATTTTGGCTCCATAGAAAAATGAGAGGTAAATATCTTTAAGCACCTGTTTGCCTGATTGGAAAATTTTGTTTACCCCTACCATCGAGAATATTATTTTTTTATCGTCTGCCATTTTAATAATTTTTTAATTTGTAAAAAACCGAACCGCAATATAGCAAAACACAAGAAATTTATGGCTCTTCATTATTTTACTTAACATAAATAATAACTAATAAAATTTTACGTCACTAAATAATAATTTAGGTAAGAATAAAATATTGAGGTTTAAATGAAATATATTACAATATTATTGGTATCAGTTGTAATTATTATGAGTTCTGCTTATAGCAGGTCTTCAAGAGTAAATCAGATACCTAATGGTTCAATAAATAATTGTACAAGTTGCCATAATAACACTAATGGTGGTGGAACCCGAACTCCATTTGGTATTGAGATTGAAAACAACTTTCTTAACAATGGGAATGTTGTATGGAATGCAGAACTTGCAGGGATTGATTCCGATGGAGATGGATTTACAAATGGCGAAGAATTGCAAGACCCTTTAGGTACTTGGAAGCAAGGAGACCCTTCACCGGGGCAATCCTCTCTTGTTACAAATCCGGGTGATGCAACAAACTTTCCAAACACTACAAAAGCAGAAATTTTTTCTATTAAAAGTGGTTTCATTATTAATTCAATTACTCCAAATCCTTCAAATGGAAATTTAAGTGTTACATTCTACTCAAACAGAGATGGAAATGTTGAAATTGAATTATATGATTTACGAGGAAAAGTTGCCGCTAAATTATACAAGGGATTTGTCCGAACAGGCAATCACAGTGTGCCGCTAAATATATCAGGAAATGTTAACAATGGAATTTATTTCTTGAATATTAGACTCAATGGATATAGCTGGATTGAAAAGATTAATTATATTCGTTAATTATTATCTTGAAGAGTCTTTTCAGGAACTAATTTTTATCGTTTAATAATTCATATTTCTTTAAGTTTGTAAATAGTTTAATTTTGTTTTTACAAATATATTTTCCATTCTCATATGAGAAAATAATTAAGAAATATGGATATATTACAAGCAATTATCTTGGGATTATTACAGGGCTTAAGTGAGTTTATCCCCATCAGCAGTACAGCACATGTTACAATTGCAGGTCAGCTTTTCGGATTGATTAATGCCGAACATCCTGAGCATTGGACAGCATTTTTGGCAGTTGTTCAGCTTGGAACCTTAGCCGCAGTATTAATCTATTTCTCGAAAGACATCAGAACTATCCCTGTTGCTTTCATCAAAGAAAACCTTAGCAGTAATAAGCAATCATTTAAGAATCAAACCCATGAATCTAAGATGGGTTGGTATATTATTTTAGGTTCAATCCCAATTGCAACAATCGGCTTAGCTTTGAAAGATTTTATCGAAGGAAGTTTCACAAAAGAACTGACGGTGATTGGAATAAGTTTAATAGCACTTGCTATTATATTATTCATAGCCGAAAAAACAGCCAAATTTAAAAAGGATATTGAAAGAGTAACATGGGTTGATTCGTTGATAGTCGGCTTTGCACAGTGCCTTGCACTGATACCCGGAGCTTCACGTTCGGGAACAACGATTACCGCAGGTTTGTTCACAGGTTTAAAACGTGATACAGCCGCAAGATTTTCATTTTTGTTGAGTATTCCCGCAGTATTCGGAAGCGGATTACTTGAATTTTACCAAAGTCTCGGTTACATAACAAGCGATGAATTGCTTACGCTTTCAATTGCAATAATAGTCTCGGCGATCAGCGGGTATGCTTCTATAGCTTTTCTTTTAAAATTTTTGAAGACAAAGTCAACATTAGTATTTGTAATTTATCGAATTGTATTGGGAGTTTTAATTTTATTATTTCTGATTTAAAAATCAGTATCCTTTCCTTTGATTTTTTCAACTTTATCATTATAAAAATTTAAGGTTAGCTGTTTAGGAACCTCTACATCAGAGCCGGTATTTAAATTTGATATTTGAATACCAAGCAAACGTACTGGTTTAATTGGTTTAATAGGAACGAAGAGAAGTTCGGAAGCTATATCGAATATTTCGCTTTCTGAACTAATGTAATTTTGAATTGTTCTGCTTCTAGTGTTCAACTCAAAATCAAAATATTTGATTTTCAAAGTTACGGTCTTCCCCATCAAATCACGCTTTTCCATTCGTTCGGAAACTCTTTTTGAAATATTATACAAAGCGATTATCATTTCCTGCTCGTCTGAAATATCCTTCTCAAAAGTTCTTTCTGAACCAAGAGATTTTCTTATGTGTTCCGGTGTAACGGGATTGTTGATTTGATGACGGAGTAAATCGTAAAAATATGCACCGTGTTTTCCGAAATGTTCAGCAAGATAATATTTTGTCCTACCTTTTAAATCAGAGCCGGTAAGAATACCCAACTTGTTCATTTTTTCTTCTGTTACCTTGCCCACGCCGGGAATTTTCCCTACAGGTAAAGCATCTATGAAAGCATCGGCTTCCTGAGGAGTAACAACAAATAATCCGTCAGGTTTTTTATAATCCGATGCAACTTTTGCCAAAAATTTATTGAAAGAAACGCCTGCTGATGCAGTAAGTTTTGTTTGTTTGAAAATTTTCTTTTTGATTTCAATTGCAATCCATTTCGCAGAAGGTATTGAAAATTTATTTTCGGTAACATCAATATATGCTTCGTCTATTGAGACCTGCTCGATTAAATCTGTATAGGTTTTCATAATGCTCATCACAATATCAGATGCTTCCTTATAAGCTTCAAATCGAGGTCTTACAAAAGTGATTTTTGAACACAATTTGTAGGCAAATTTTGAAGGCATTGCAGAACGGACACCGAACTTACGTGCTTCATAGCTTGCGGCGGCAACGACACCACGCATTTTATTGCCTCCGACGGCAACAGGTTTGCCTCGAAGTTCAGGATGGTCTCTTTGCTCGACAGAAGCAAAGAAAGCATCCATATCAATATGGATTATTTTTCGGATTTCCATTTGATATTTCTCCTAAATATATTTTTTGATATATCAAATAATAATACTACAACAAATCCTTTTCCTCCCTGCCCAAAATCTTTATTTCGGGTATTTCAGGGATTAATTGATGATAGAATAAAAAATGGAATGTTTGTGCCAATGCTTCTTCAAATTCTTCATTGAACTTGAATGATATACTCCCCTGACGATTCAGTAAATCTGAACCTTGGGGAAGTTTTTCAAGAATTGGAATATCCTTTGTTCCGATGCTCTCATACCATTCTTTAATTATTTCTTCAATATTTTCGGGATGCTCTTCTGTACGGCAAACCCAAAAAGCAATAGGCAAAGGCATTTCGAATGTATCGAACCATTCTTCTCCAATATCCAAAGAGTTAAATCCTTCTTTTGTTGTTCCCATAATAAATCCTGAATCTGCTGTTTTCAGAAGTTCAGATTCAGTTTTTCCTGCCTGAACTACTTTTGGGAACATATCATATCTTTCGGCTAAAATTATTTTGACAACGTTGAACAAATAGCTTCCCGGGTCATTTACAGCAATTGAGTTGAAAGTCGTCAATTCTTTTTTGAAAATCAGTGATGCAATTTCGGAATATCCCAATAAGCTAACTGCTGATACAGGAATGATAACTGAATCCAATTTTCCGATATGCAAGCCATAAGTAAGTGGAGATGTTAGGACTGCATCCACTTTATTAGACAGATATAATTCGAAACATTTAGATTCATCAAGTTCAAAAACCGCAAGGTCGAATTTTTGTGATATTTCGTCTTTTTTCCCGGAAAATTTCGAGAAAATTGAATCAGTTGGTATTGCTATTCTTGTTTTCATTTTTTTCTGTGTTATTCCTAATGTTTAATAATAAATAAAATAAATTCTCTCCAAAAATGTCTTTTTATTAAAAATTTATTTATTGTAACTGTAAATTAAAACAGATTGAGAACATTACAAAAAATATTAACAATTCTAATAATTATTAATAATTGTTTGACAAATCTTTATGCTCAATCTGAAGAAGAAACATGCGACACAAAAGGAACCGACTTTCGATTGGCTTTTTTACCAAACTATCACAATAATTATTCTTCTCAATATGCTAATCTTCTTGAAAGGACAGATTCATTATATATTTTTATCGTAGCTGACTTGCCAACAACGGGTTTAATTGAATATAATGACAGATTCGGCAATTATTATACTGATTCGATCTCAATAACAAATACTAATGAAATTTATACTTTTAAAGTCAGTCATTTTGATTTTGAAGTGCAGGGTTACAATAGGAGTGGTGAAATACTTTCTGCTAATGATTCCAGGAATCAAAGTGAAGTTGTTGCAGTAAACTCATTTCATATAACTACCGATAATGAAGTAACAGTATATGCCCATAGTCAATCCGTTATGACAAGCGATGCTTTTCTCGTATTGCCTACCGATGTAATCGGAAGAGAATATTTGATAATGGCTTATAATAGTGATGGTTCGGGTTACATCGGTGGGTTTCCCAGTTCATTTCAACTATATGGGAGTAGCACTCCATCTCAGTTTTTAATTGTTGCAACTGAAGATAATACTTTGGTTGATATTTATCCAAAAACTGAAGTTTATCGCATGGGAAAAACACATTTTCAAATATCGCTAAATACCGGTGAAGTTTTTCTGGTTCAGGCAAAGATGACTCAGAACAATTTAAAAAGCGATTTAACCGGCACATTAGTCGAATCGAGTAACCCTATTGCACTCTTTGGCGGGCAGCAAAGGACTATTGTTCCAATTGCAATAGAAAATATGCAGTCAAGGGACTTTCTTTGCGAACAGTTGCTCCCGGTAAATACTTGGGGAAATAATGCATTTGTTATTCCTTTTTCAACTCCATTCGATGCAACACCTGTTGGATATGATTTATTTAGAGTTTTGGTTGGAAATGATGGAACCGATATATTTATTAACGGTAAAAACGAAGGCAGATATAACAAAGGAGAATTTATCGAACGACCAATTAATGGTT
>CAZEHW010000169.1:0-8071 GCA_964511865.1 uncultured Hyphomicrobiales bacterium
AAAATTATTAGTTGGTGGATTTGAAAAAGTATTTGATATAGTTAGAAAAATCCCTGAAGGCAAAGTATCGACTTACGGGCATATAGCACAGGCAATAGGGCTGAAATCTTCTGCACGGATGGTTGGCTGGGCATTAAATTCAGTTGCAGGAGATATAAGCATACCTTGCCACAGAGTAATTAACAGGAATGGAGAGCTAACCGGAAAAAGGAATTTTTCGACACCAACTTTGATGAGGGAACTACTCGAATCCGAAGGTATTGAATTCGATGATGACAGAGTCAATTTGAAAAAGCATCTGTGGGTACCGGAAATTAGAATTAATACCAACGATTAATAAAATATAAACCGAATACAAGAGAAAAACTGACAAGTGATGATGGCATCTATAATAGGAAGAAACACTGCAAGAAGTAGAACCAGTTTTTGGATATATTAAGCAGAATAAAAAAAATTTAAAGATATATACTTCGGTGTAAACGAAAAGTTGCTTTTAAGTTTGGTCTGATAGCTATAGCACAAAATCTGATGAAAAAAGCCGTATAAAATTACTAATAAATTTCATTTTTTAGAACATCTATAGTCATTTTTTCATTTTATTCAAATATTCCATATTTTTTATTTTGAACTCCTACATATATGCCATAATATTGACTTTTCCCAATTTTTGTAATAAAAAAGACTGTCTCGTGTTGTGAGACAGCCTCTTCTTTTTAGAATTTTAGTTCTTTAGTTATTTTGTTCTATTGTCTTTCCGGCTGCCGTCCGCTGTCTGCCGTCAGCTAACTTCTAACTCTAAAATTTATCAATTACATAATAAACACTTCCGATATACCTCTTCCCTTTTGCCCTTTTTTCTTTTGGCGGAGGATTTTTCGGGTCAGTAGTGTTCTTGGATTCTATTGTTATCCTGTCCTGACCGATTCCTTTGCTGACAAAATAATCCATCAGTGCTTTGCATCTTGCCTTGCTGACTGCTTCGTTTACAACTTCGTCGCCGTCGTTGTCGGCAAATGCTATTATTTTGAATTTAATATTCGGATTTTCACCCAAAGTTTTCATGAAATCTTCGAGGAAGAAATCTGCACCACCACGAAGTTTAGTCTTGTTTGGTTCGAAAACAGGGACTCTTTGTGCAATTTCAACACCTTTGTATTTCGGAACAATCAAATAGTCCTTAGAAAACTCCTGATATTTATCAGTGTTTGGTATTTCCACTGGGAATTCTGAAACAAAATAATTTTCATCACCTTCAAAAACAAGTTTGTAGTTTTCTCCGGGTTTGAGACCGGTTATGAAATAATATCCGTTTTGAGCGGCATTTGTCTTGCCACGCCTTATAGTTTTGCCTGTGTTATCCTGCAACTGATAATTAATCCTGATTGGATCCTTAGTGTTGGCATTAAATACGCTTCCGGTTACTGATACAACGGTTTTTAGCTGTGCTTCCGAATATGCATTGAACAGAAGCAACAATCCTATCAATATTCCACCAATTATGAAAAGTCTTTTCATCTTGATCTCCTTTTACTATTTATTATTATTAATTACTTCTTAACTGTTAAAAACCTGACAGTATTGTCAGCACAACCTAAAATTATAATGCTTGCATCGCTGACAAGGTCAACTGACCATAGCTCTACACCGGCATTGAATTCCATTAGATTTTTACCGTTTGTAACGTCCCATAACTTGACTTTTTTATCCAAGCTGGCAGAAACAAGAGTTTTGTTGTCAGCGGCAAAGGATACATCCTGAACGAGTTCATCATGTGCTTTAATTGTCCTGAGCAAACTGCCGTCCGGCATTGACCAAATATTGATGTTACCCCCTTGGTCGGCCGAAGCGAGGTATTTATTATCAAAGCTATAAAGTACGGTCAAAACAGGATATTCATGTCCGTTCAATGTCAACAAGGACTTTTGAGTTTGCAAATCCGTTGACCAGATTTTAATCGTCATATCGTCGGAACATGATGCAAGATATTTGCCGTCATAGCTGTAAGCAACATTGTTGGTAGGGTCATTGTGCTCTCTTAAAGTCTTGATTTCACTGCCAAGTTTATAATCCCAAAGTTTAACTGTTCTGTCAAAACTCGTGCTTGCTACAAGCGAAGAACCATCTTGTTGGCTGAAGTAAACACCGATTACCTGGTCGGTATGACCTTTCAAAACTTTCAGTTGTTCACCTGATTGGATGTCCCAAACACGTACGGTCAGGTCTCCGGAACCACTGACCAAATATTTGTCATCACCGGAAAATGACAGGTTGTTCACCTGACCAAAGTGACCTTTCAGTTGTTTGACTTCCTTGCCATCGGGCAAAGACCAAATCTTGATAGTTTCATCCAAACTGCAGGTTGCGACCTTGCTGTCGTCTTCGTTAACGAAAACCCCCAAGACTTCATCATCGTGAGTCCCGACTGTTTTCATCTCGTATTCTAAGCCAGCTGCTTTGTTGAATAGCAGACCTAAAATTAAAAATACTGATAAGAATATTAAACGCTTCATAAAAAATCTCCAATTAAATTATTATGGAAAATTATTTGTTATTTTTCAAATATAAACTTATGTAAATTAATAATTTTGCGAACATAAAAACATAACTTATATAAATATAAAAAAAATTTCGGAATCAAACATAAACTTATTCTACTATAATGTAAATAATATAAAAATATTTTAAAAAAATTTAAGAAAACATAGCTTATTAATAAAAACTTAACAAAATAGATTATTTTTCTTTAATTATTATATAATTCCGATTTTGGGTCAGAAGAATTTTTTAGTTGATTCAATCTTCTGACTTCTGTCTACTACCACGGTACTTCGACAAGCTCATGATGCCTAAACAATAAAATTAATCAGCTTGTTCGGTACAAAAATTACTTTTCTGATTTGCTTTCCGGCAATGTGCTTTTGAACAGATTCTTCAGACAATGTCATCTTTTCGTATTTTTCCTGAGCCAAATCCACAGGGAGCATCATCCTTGCCCTGATTTTGCTGTTGACCTGAACCACGAATTCGATTTCACTCTTTTGGATTTTTGATTCATCATAATTTGGAAAGGGATAATTGAAAATTGATTCTTTGTGTCCGAGTTTTTCCCAAAGCTCTTCAGCAATATGTGGAGCGAAAGGAGCAAGACACATTAAGAATTTCTCAATTGCTTCAAGTGGCTTGATTTGTGCTTTTGTAAACTCATTTACGAAAATCATCATTTGCGAAACAGCAGTATTGAAATGCAGATTTTCAATGTCTTCTGAAACTTTCTTGATAGTTGAATGCAAAACAAATTCCTGCACTGAAGTCATAGGAATATCCTGCAGGTCATTGGATATATTGCTGTCTTGAGCAACTATTAATCGCCATACCCTGCCCAAGAATCTGTTAACACCTGCAATACCGTCAGTTGACCAGGGTTTTGCATCCTGCAAAGGTCCAAGGAACATCTCGAATACGCGGATTGAGTCAGCACCAAATTCATTGACCACATCGTCAGGATTGATAACATTACCAAGCGATTTGGACATTTTCCTTCCGTCTTCTCCGATTATCAAACCCTGATGGAAGAGCTTTTTGAATGGCTCAGGTGTTGATACGTAGCCATGGTCAAACAAGACTTTATGCCAAAAGCGTGCATATAGCAAATGTAAAACAGCATGCTCGGCACCACCCATATACAGGTCAATACCTTCTGGTGACATCCAGTATTTCTCTTTTTCTTTGTCAACAAAAATATCATTGTTCTTTGGGTCAATATACCTCAGATAATACCAGCAGGAGCCAGCCCACTGAGGCATAGTATTAGTCTCAAATCTTGCTTTTTTGCCTGTTTTTTTGTCAATAAAGTTAATCCATGATTCAACTTTAGCAAGAGGTGATTCACCTGTTCCTGCAGGTTTGAAATCAGATACTTCCGGCAATACAAGAGGGAGTTCGTCAAGGTCTAATGCCCTTTTTGAGCCATCTTCGAAAAACATAATTGGAATTGGTTCACCCCAGTATCGTTGACGTGAAAAAAGCCAGTCTCTCAATTTATATTGTATCTTTCTGTTGCCGATGTTCTTAGATTCTAACCATTGAATTGTCTTCTCTTTGGCTTCGGGAGTTTGTAAACCGTTTATTGAAAATTCATCGTTGGCTGAATTCACAGCAATACCATCATCAATAAATGCGGTTTCGGAAATATTCCAATCATTATTTTCTTTTTCAACTACTTTTGTGATTGGAAGATTATTCTTTAAAGCAAACTCGTGGTCTCTTTCATCATGTCCGGGAACAGCCATTATAGCACCCGTACCGTAATGAGCAAGCACATAGTCTGCTATCCAAATAGGAATTTCTTTTCCTGTTGCAGGATTAATAGCATAAGCACCTGTGAATATCCCTGTTTTTTCTTTGCTTAATTCGGTTCTCTCCAAATCGCTTTTCAAAGAAGCTTGTTTAATATATTTCTCAATTTTATTATTATTATCCTCTGTTACAATGCTTTCAACAAGTTCATGCTCAGGAGCTAAAACCATATAAGTAGCTCCAAAAACGGTATCAGGTCTGGTTGTAAAAACTCTTATCGTATCCTCAGTTTTACTTTTCACGTTTCTCGTTTCACGTTTCGCATTGTTTAATTTGAAATTAATCTCGGCTCCTTCGCTTCTGCCAATCCAGTTTTTCTGCATTTCCTTTGTTGAGAATGGCCAGTCAACTAATTCAAGGTCTTCAAGTAATCTTTGGGAGTATTTTGTGATTTTAATCATCCACTGACGCATTGGCTTGCGTTCAACTTCATAACCCTTTTCACGCCATTCGTCACATTCTTCGTTTGCGAGGACTGTACCTAAAGTTTCGCACCAATTGACAGGTATCATGGCTATATAAGTTAGACGATGTTCATCTTTATATTTTTCAATTTCAATTGGTTCTTTGATAGATTCAGGAATTGGCAGTTCATCAATATGCCGTGCTATGTTTTGAGTTTCGTCGAACCAGGAATTATAGATTAGTAAAAACATCCACTGAGTCCATTTATAATAATCAGGCTCTGTTGTATTTATCTCTCTTGACCAATCATAACCCAGACCGAGCATTTTCAATTGTCGAACAAAATTCTCGATATTGTGCTTTGTTGCAATAGCTGGATGAATGCCTGTTTGCATACTGTAGCGTTCAGTCGGCAATCCAAAAGCATCAAAACCCATCGGGTGTAAGACATTATACCCACACATTTTTTTATAACGTGTAACGATATCGGTTGCAGTATATCCTTCGGGATGACCTATATGTAATCCTGCACCGCTCGGATAAGGAAACATATCCAATACATAATATTTAGGTTTATTTATATCATCGGAAACTAAGTTAGTCCCTCTTGATTCCCATTCTTTCTGCCATTTTTCTTCTATTTCCTTAAAAGGATAAGCTGCCATTTTAATTCTTGAAATATTATAACAATACTTTATATAAAATTCAAAATTACGAAAAAGCTTTGAGATAGGAATCTTCACATCATAAATGAATTTCTTGGTTTTGATTACAGAATTCAAATTATTATAAAAATGTCAATGAAATTGATTAATTTAACGTCAAATTATTAAGCAAAACAATAGAATATGTTGATTTTATTTTATCTTAAATATAAAATGATAAAAAGAGAACATTATAGTTATGTTATATTATTTTTATTATTGTTGTTGGTTTCAAGCCGGGAACTGTACTCAAAGATTGTCATCAACGAGATAATGTCTTCTAACTCTAAGGTTCTTCAGGACGAAGACGGTGATTTTCCTGATTGGATTGAATTGTATAATTCCGGTGATTCTACTGTTAATCTCACGAATTGGTTTCTTACAGATGATGATGAGGATGTAAAATGGAGTTTCCCTGTAATTTCTATTGCTCCTGATAAATACCTGATAATTTATTGTTCTGATAAAGATAAATTTGACGGAAAAAATATTCATACTAACTTTAAACTTAATTCCAGTGGCGAATCTTTAAGACTTCTTGACAGGGAATTATTACTTATTGACAAATTTAATCCTATTGAGCTGACAACAGATATATCTTATGGCAGGATTCCTGATGGAACTAATAATTTTTCTTTCTTTATTAATCCTTCTCCCGGTCAAACAAATAACAATTCATTGCAAATAAATCTGATTGAGTTTTCACATAAAGCAGGTTTATATAATCGGGATTTTGATTTATCAATAAATAAAACTTTTACAAATGATGATATTTATTATACATTGGATGGTTCGGAACCAACCACTGCATCATTTTTGTATTCCGTTCCAATCAGAATTAAAAACAAAAATGATGCTCCTAACTTACTTTCTATGATAAGGACCAATCCTGATGATGCTCCTGAGTCTTATCGTTGGATACCTCCTAAAGATAATGTTTTTAAAGCTACTGTAATCCGGGCGGCTACATTTAAGGATGGCATAAGAACCGGTAATATTATATCATCAACCTATTTTGTTGATTCAGATATTTATAACAAATATACTTTCCCAATTATTTCTTTGATTACCGACAGTCTCAATTTATTTGGATATGATGAAGGTATCTATGTACCGGGTAAGATCCATACTGAAAATCCTGAAACTACATGGTATTGGGGAACAGGGAATTATCACCAAAGAGGTGACGAATGGGAAAGGCCTGTTCATATTGAGTTTTTCGAAACAGATAGTAAACTTGGCTTTTCGCAGGAAGCAGGTGTACGTATTCATGGTTCCGGAGGTCGGGCTCTTCCGGAAAAATCATTAAGGATGTATGCCAGGTCTGAATATGGAAAAAATACATTTAATTATAAGTTGTTTCCACAAAACAATAAAAATGAATTTAAAAGATTTGTTCTAAGAAACTCGGGGCAGGATTTTTTAGAAACATTGTTTGCTGATATTTTAATTCAAGACCTTAGCCGAAATACCGGTATTGAAATTTCGGATTGGCGACCTTCCATAGTTTTTATTAATGGCGAGTACTGGGGTATTCACAATATTCGTGAACGATACGACGAATATTATTTAAAAGATTATTGTGATGTTGAACCTGAAGATATTGAGATATATGATCAGGATATATTTGTTTATACTTGGATAAGTTCACATTTTGATAAAATGTATCAATTTATATTGACTCATGATTTGTCAGATGACGATAATTTAGATATTGTTTCCGAGTACATGGATATTTACAACTTTATTAATTTTAATATTCAAAAAATATTTTTTGCTGTTTACGACTGGCCCGGAAATAACACAATGATTTGGAGGCCGAAAACAAGTTCAGGTAAATGGAGGTGGCTTTCTTTCGATAATGACGAAGGATTTATTTATGACAGTCTTAATTTGATACAGCATGCTACAGCTGATAGCTCGGATAGTTGGAGAAATCCCCCGCATTCCACTTTTCTTCTTCGAGAGTTAATGAAAAATAAAAGTTTCAGGCATAAATTTTTTACAGCTCTTGAACTTAGGATGAACACTGTTTTCCGTCCTGAACGCTTGCTCCAAAAAATTGAAGAATTAAAAGCATCATATGAACCTGAAATTGACGAGCATATTGCACGATGGAATTACCCTGCTTCTAAAGAGTATTGGGAGTATTGTATCGAAAGTATGAAAAAGTTTGCTGTTAACAGACAGGAATATGTTATGCAGCATATTGACGATTACCTGAAAACTTTAAATATTGACGATAATTTTTTTAATAATGACCTTTGTTCTATTACAGTCTATCCAAATCCAAGTTCAGGGATTTTTAAAGTAGATATCTTTAGTCCCAAAGCAGAACCTTATCTTATCACTGTCAACAATATTTTGGGGCAATCAGTTTATTCTGTAAATTCTACAAATTATAATTATTACCTCAGTTCTGCTATTGACTTGTCAACTCAGCCCGAAGGAATATATTTTGTTAATATTAAAACTAATGATAAAACTTTTACTAAAAAAGTTATGATATGCAAGTAAAATATTTGAGGTAAACTCTTATGAAATTTTGGACAATTAATCCTACTACAGAAGAAAATATTAAGGAATATGAAAGTTATAGTCTTGAT
>CAZEHW010000170.1:0-2488 GCA_964511865.1 uncultured Hyphomicrobiales bacterium
ACTGTACATTATGTGGTGATTGTATTGGTTCCTGTCCTCATAGTTCCATCGAGTCCGGCTTTTTCATCATGAATCCTGACAGAGCAAGAAAATTGTTTATAATTCTTGCAGTTTCAATCCATGCCGCTTTTTTGGGTATAGGCAGGATATAAAATTGTCATAAAAACTTCTCAAATATCCTAAAACACTTTGTAGTAGAATTAACTAAAATTTTAAATTTAATTGAATTATTTTTTTAATTTGTAGTTTTTTTCTAATTTTGATAAAGAGAGCTTATTATTTTAATAATAAAATTGAGACAAAGATGAAAACAATATTATCTTTAACTATTTTATTCTGTCTGTTTAATACAGTTATCGCACAGACACAGATTTCAAATATTGTAAATTCCTATACCAAAGTCACTGGTTTATCAAAAGATGGCTCACAAGTGGTTGTTTCTGATCTTAATGAATTTAAATCAGGAGATTATGTTATGATAATTCAAATGAAAGGGACATTAATTGATAGTAGCAATTCTTCCAAATTTGGATCAATTATAGATTTTAGGGAATCTGGAAATTACGAGTTTGCTACAATCAAAGAAATATCTAATGGAATGATAAATTTTGAAGATGCCTTGTGCAGAGATTATGATGTTCAAGGTAGTGTACAATTAATAAAAATTCCTATTTATGAGGATGCTTTGGTTTCCGGCAAATTAACAGCAAAAGCTTGGGATGGTAATACTGGTGGTGTTTTAGCTATCAAAGTTAGGAATACATTAACTTTAAATGCTGATATAGATGTGAGTGCATTGGGGTTTAAAGGAGGAACCCTATATAATTCTTCTTGGGAGTGTAACCAAATGAATTATTTTTATCCTTATCCTTCCTGGCAGGGTGCCCAAAAGGGTGAAGGTGCTGCATTTATTTCCAATGGTAAAATGGCTGGGAGAGGCGCATTAGCTAATGGTGGAGGTGGAGGTAACTGTACTAATGCAGGAGGAGCCGGTGGTGGTAACTATGGTCTTGGAGGTCATGGTGGAAAACAATTTTATTTTGCTTGTGATAGTAATGAAATAGGTGGTGAATCAGGCAATGAGATGAATTATTCTAATGAAACAAATAAAATTTTCTTAGGTGGAGGAGGTGGAGCAGGTCATCAAAATGACGGAGCAGGTTCTAAGGGTGAAAATGGTGGAGGTATAATAATTATAAATGCAAATAAAATTGAAGGAAATAACTTCAATATTTTAGCTAATGGTAATTCCGCAGGAAATTCTCAAAATGATGCTGCAGGCGGTGGCGGTGGCGGTGGTGTTATCTTAATTCATGCAAATGATTTCGGGAATTCTGCCATTAATTTATTCGCAAAAGGTGGTAATGGTGGTAATTGTAATATTGGAAATTATGAACATTGTTATGGAACGGGTGGTGGTGGCAGTGGTGGATGTATTTGGATTAATAAGACTTATAAACCTTCGAACATTCACATAGATGTTAGAGGAGGAGCAAATGGTATCATTACTAATCCTCAATCACCATGTTATTTATCCAATTATGGAGCTGACTCGGGTGATTCAGGAAATCTTCTTTTAAATTTAAATACAAATTTTTGTTGCGATGAAACTTCATTTAATTATCCCAATTTTAATACCATTGAAAAATTAATTTTAGTTGCAGATAGTTTTAAATCAGATAGTTCAATAATAATTACAAACTCTGAACATTGGAAAAAAGGTGCAATATGGTATTCAGAAAAAATTCCAGTAAAGAAAGGTTTTACAACTGAATTTTCATTTAAATTCTCGGAAGGTTTTAATAAGTATAATCCTGAAGACTATCCTGGTGCTGATGGTATAGCTTTTGTGATACAAAATTATTCAATATCTGAAATCGGCTCTCCCGGTGGTGGTCTGGGTTATAAAAATCTACCTAATAGTTTTGTTGTTGAATATGATACATATCAAAATGCTGAGGGCAATGCTGAGAATTATATGGACCCTAATGAAAACCATGTAGCTATATTTTGTAATGGTATTAACCCAAATTCGACAGTACATGGAAGTTTAGCAAATCTTGCTACTGCAGATGAAATAATCCCTATAATTCCTGATAGCAGAACTTATTTTTCAAAAATTGATTATTCATCAAATTCATATTTAAGAGTATATCTAGATTCAACAAGAAATTTCACATTACCTCCAATTATTGATATGACTGGTTTGGATATTTCAAGATTATTATCCTTAGATTCTTTAGAATTTGCATGGATTGGATTTACTTCAGCAACTGGTAATGCTTATGAAAAACACGAACTATTAAGTTGGAGTATTTGCCCAAGACCCACAAGTACTGTTCTAAGTATAAATGATAATAATACTAAACATAAGGACTGGAAACTTGAAATCTATCCTAATCCAGCAAAAGATGAGATTAAAATCAATTATGTAATTGATATGAATGGCTCCTTTAACTTGGAAGTTTATAATATGCTCGGTCAAATA
>CAZEHW010000170.1:2498-8009 GCA_964511865.1 uncultured Hyphomicrobiales bacterium
AGCATTCAGGGAATTATACTATTAACTATGGGACAAATAAACTGCCAAATGGAATATACAATTTGGTTCTTAAAAACAACACTAACTCTATTAGTAAAAAATTATTAATAATAAGATAATTCAGTTTTAACTTATAGAATCTACTTCAAAAATATTCTATTATGATATTTGTTTCTCCATGCAGAAATTAAGTTATATAAATAATGATAATCTTCAGGGGCTATTAATATCTTATTTATTTTAATGTTCCTTTTTATAATTATCCGGTTTTTATTAATACTTATATTGCTTATCAAAGAACCAACAGAATTGGATATATTGATTTCTTCAGGTGCAAATAAAGATTTCAAGTTGTCAGGTAGCTCAATATTTAGATTATATTCCTGTTCAATAATCGAATTTATTTCGTACGGAGTTACCCTCGATGTAGGTATTAGTTCTATTTCTTGTGTTTTATCAAATAACATTGGTAATTCTAATTCAATGATATCATCCAGTTTCTTATCAATATTTTTTTTCAGTGAAAAATCCTTCGAAAATTCATTACCTGCTACCTGATTCTTTCCTTTATCTTCGAATGTCCATTTATTTTTCTTTAAAACATTCTCAACGGTTTTATTGCTTTTTTCATTATCAAAGTCAGGGATATAATCACCTGAAAATATAATTTTTGCTTGTCCTTCAATAATCTCAGGATTAGTTGATTCTTTAGAATACCCTGTAATTTTGAGGTTTGTTGAAAATGACAGACTTCCATTTTCATTGGTTGCAGGTATCAGAGATATTTTATTTGAAGCTATAACAAAACTTGGTTTTCTTACAACTGATTCCGGTAAAATACTATTTTGAATATTATTAGGATCCAATAATAATGGTAAGTCTTTTTCACTATCAGGTGTACAATAAACAAGATACTCCCCAAATTGAGAAAGCAAAGTAATATCCGGCTTAGCATTTGTAAAGTTGGATGATATTGCTAACTCGGCTTTAATTCCAATAGCTCTGAACATTGCTGTTAATAGAATGGCTCTGTCAAGTTTTGAACCGACATTCTCGTCAAATGTCCTCTGTGCTTCTAAAACGTTCCAGCCAAGTTCCTGCAAGTTGATATTAGTTTGCCCAATATTTTGGTAAACATAATCTCTTAAAGAAAAACATTTGTCCTGAAAAGAAAATTGATTTTTTATAATTTCATTACATATATTTTTAGTTTTTTCAGATAATGTAAAGATTTTTTCATTATTTATAGCAAGATGATTCACAATGTCAGAATTTGTTGCTGTTGAGAAATAGAGAGTCGGCATGAATAATTCCATATTCGGTTGATTAGTTTCAATTGGAATTAATGGAATATCTTTCAGCTTCCAAATATAATAATCATAATTGTCTTTTGTTGATTTTTCTCCAACAGGTCCACCATTGCTCATGTAAATATTAATTTTTGTGTCTTTTGGTACCTTTAAGACAATTTCAAAATTCTTTATTGGGTCATGATCACCGATTGTTATTTGACCTATCAACCCGGGGAAATATCCTTTTTTTGTAGCTAAAGTATATGAAAAATTTATTTCGCTGTTTTTTTCCAGACCGGTGTGAGTTACAACCATTTCACGCATATTCATATAAGGAGCCGCCTGACCTGCGTGTCCCGGTAGTACTTTGTTGAAAGCATTAAATGGAGAATTGATGATGGAACCATCACTTGTTTTGGTCTCTGATTTTGTAATGGTTAATTCCTGCCAATCTGGATTATAGGTAACGAAAGATTCTCCATAAACTCTGTTAAATGACATATATGATAAAAGTTTTATACTTTGTTCATAATTATAAATAATTGAACCATCACTATTTAGTGTATATTCATGCTTAATTGAGTTATAATATGCATCAGGTGTAACCTGTTCGGCTTTCAATTCAGAAAAAGTTGAACTAATAACAAATAATGAGATTATTATTAAGAAATTCACATTTATTCCTGTCATCCTGAGCATGTCGAAGGATGGTACTGTGTTATATGACAATATATTTTTCATTAATTAACTCCTACTTATTCAAAATTATAATCGAATTCATCAATTTATTCCTTTCAACTAAAGCAGATTTGAAATCATTCCAGTCATCCGCTTCGTAAAGTCTTTTGCCTAATCTGTGCTCAGCTTTTAAATTCAATTTATTAGCATCTAAATTATATTTTGCATAAAAGCCATCCCATTTACCGGAAACAATATTAAATTCCGGAATTGATTTTTTAGATTTATATTTTGGTAATTTAATAGATTCTTCAAACTGAACAAGTTTTGAGCATCGTATCCTGAAACCATAATTTCTTTCGGTAATTGATGTATCGGTGAATAATTCGCTACTGAAAGTGTAATCATTGAATGGATTTTTTGCAAGTAAAGGAGTAAAAATTATTTGTTCTTTAGTTATCAATGCATAATCAGGAATTTTAAAGCTCAGTTCAATCTTAATAGGAATATTAACATTATAAGGGTCAGTATACTTAATTTCTTTTATTTCGACATCAGGATTAATTTTAGCTAAATATGAAGGTAAAATTTCTTTCCATTTAGATTGATAATTTCTTACAAAACTTCTGCGAATTGAAGCATCTGATTGTCCTTCAGCAGTAATAGTTAATTTAGCTTCAAGAGTCCCGTTTTCCTGTAATTGGGATTCACTGATAATTTTTAAAAAGTGATTTTCCGGTGGAGAAACTGGAGTAGTCATCAAATCAGAACCTCCGGGAATTCCCATTAAAAACTGTTGCTGTTGTTCGGCACTTGACCATTCCTCACGTACTCCGGGTACCCATGTCGGGTCCAATAAAACCCAATGTCCATTTGATAATTTTGCAACTGTTACGCTATGATTAAATTGGTCGGCGGGGATGTAATCTATTTTCGAGCCTGCCATTGTCATTGCGGGATATGATTCAAAACCGGCGGCTCTGAGCATTGTAACAAGCATTCCTGCTTTATCCTTGCAAACGCCGCACCTGTCAGCAAAAGTCATTTCTCCTTTATGTAGAGTATAACCTTCGCCTTCACCCATTGAAATTCCTGAATATCTTATTTCTTCTGCAACCCAATGATTAAGTTTAGAAATTTTGTCGAGTTCGTTTTTTGAATCCTTTGTTATTTCATCAGTCATTTTCTTTATTTCAGGAGTAAATTCAAAACTGCCGAAATCTTCGTTTACTTTGTTAAACCAAACTGATTTTGCATACCAATCAGGTGATGTTGATATTAAAAGCTTGGTAGCAACATCACTATGAGCTAACATATCAGATTCACCTTTGAAAGGTTCAATGTCTTTTTTATACCAGCAATAAATGACCTTGTCTTCTCTAAAAGAATGATTTGAAGACACAGAAGCAGGTTTGATATCTTTCGTACCGGGATTAACATCAACTATAATATTTTTATCAATTTTTTTTGGAAAATGAACATACGATGAAACTTCACCGTTATATACTTCATACTGAAGAGGTTTGTCTTCAGGTAAGGCAATCTTATATACTTTCTCAAGACATGGGACACCAGACCAAAAATTAACAATATCATAAAAATGCCCACGCATGGGAGGAACAAATTTTTCATCATCATCATAAAGCAGAGCATACGTAAAACCCTTTCGAAATACAATTGTTTCAATAGCATCTCCGGGTTCTAATCTTCCAAAGTCAATAGTTACATTTCTGCTTCCCCAGTAAATAGCTCTTGCAGGAGCGGGGTTATCAAGAAATTTGTTTTTATCGAGAATTTCTGTTGTACCGTCATTACGATATATCCTGGCAAATATTACTTCAACATATGCTGACAATGGGTCATAATCGAAATTCATTTGTCTGTTAGCTTTAGCACCATTCTCATTGATAATTTTTATCAATCGGTGCATTGTAACATAACTCAAACCCGTTTCCATAACATCAACATCAGTACTATCATAAACGATTACTGTACTTGATGTATAATTTTTATCATTAATTTTTTGAATTAATTGAATATTCGGGTCACCGGAAAGCAACGTAAGACTATTTAAAAATATTAGTATGGCAAGTAAAAGCCACTTTAAATTCCTCATATTAACCTCTGAAATAAAATTAACGGCAATAATTAAAACTAACAAATTACTTATTTATTCAAACTATAACAAAAAAAATATTTGTTTTTTAGGATAATCAAACTTAATTCAAACATTTTATACTTTTTTTCCACACTTGGTTACCAAAAAAAAGAAATTTTTTAATTTTTTAAATTATATTTATTAATTTGATAAATTATATCTTTAGAAAATAATAAATCAGTAAAAATATATTAAAAATTAAATGGGTATTATTTATGAGTATTTTAGTAAATAAGAAGACAAGACTCTTAGTCCAAGGACTTACCGGTACTGAAGGAACATTTCACACCTCCCAAATGATTGAATATGGTACCAAAGTAGTTGGCGGTGTTACTCCCGGCAAAGGTGGAACCGAATATTCGGGAAAAGGTGATAGCATATTTAAAAAATCTGTTCCGGTTTTCAATACAGTAAAGGAAGCAGTTGATAAAACCAAAGCAAATGCTACTGTTATTTTTGTTCCACCACCATTTGCGGCAGATGCAATACTCGAGGCAATAGACGCTGGAATCGAATTAATTATTTGTATAACAGAGGGTTTGCCAACTCGTGATATGGTTAAAGTTAAAGCCGCTTTGAAAGATTCAAAAAGCCGTTTGGTTGGACCTAATTGTCCGGGAGTTATTACTCCAGGTGAAGCAAAAATTGGTATTATGCCCGGATTTATACATAAACCAGGCAAAGTGGGTCTGGTATCACGTAGTGGCACTTTGACTTATGAAGCTGTTAAGCAGTTGAGTGATTTGGATTTGGGGCAATCAACCTGTTTGGGTATTGGTGGAGATCCAATTATCGGGACACAGTTTATTGATGCCATTAAACTATTTAATGAAGATCCTGACACTGAAGCAATATTAATGATTGGTGAAATAGGTGGTAATGCAGAAGAAACTGCCGCAGAATATGTTAAAAAGTATGTTAAAAAGCCTGTCGCAGGATTTATTGCCGGAAGTACTGCTCCTCCGGGACGTCGTATGGGTCATGCCGGTGCAATCATTGCGGGAGGTAAAGGAACTGCTGAAGAAAAGTTTAAAGCATTGAAACAAGCCGGAATTTTCGTGGCAGAATCACCTGCTTTTATGGGCAGTACAATGCTTGAAGCGATTAAAAGCAGTAAATCAAAAGCTAAACCTGTAGACAAGAAAACTGCAACAAAGAAAACTTCAACTAAGAAAAACGGATAAATTTTAATTATTTCTTAATAATTGATTATTTGAATACAGTTTTACTTAAAATATGGTTGCTTTCTGAAATGGATGGCAACCATATTAACTTTTTAATATATTTTTGTAGTTATTGAAATATATAAATTTAAAAATGAATAAACTAAATGAGGATAAAATGAAGGAAAGAACATTAGCTATTATAAAGCCTGATGCAGTT
>CAZEHW010000171.1:0-4159 GCA_964511865.1 uncultured Hyphomicrobiales bacterium
AATCGATAGCCATTTTAACTGATTTTATAAATGATAAACCTCATTTTGCCACGATGTAAATTTGAAATTAACAAATTATTAATCCAACACTAACTGACATAACGAAAAAATGCAGCTGTCTCAATCCTGCTGCCTTTTTTCATTCTCTTTATTTCCCCCCGATTCCCTTTCCATTAATGCCCTTTCCGCCCAGGAAAAATTAGAAGGCGTTTTACCGTAGCTTTTTTTCTTTCGGGTATAGGTGAAATCTTCTTTAAAGATTGGCTTTCCCATCGGCTGAACAATCGAAACATCATTCAGGCTTTTGTCCATGATTTTGTCTGAAACTGGATAGCCGTTCATCCTACTTACCGGAAAAGGATTTAACATTCCCAGAATTTCGGATAAAGGAGCGGATAACCGGAGCCATGAAGTTTCATATTCGTTGAAAAGAATTACAGGCATTCGCTTTATCCCAAGTTTCAGCAGCATGGAATTGGATGTTGTGGTGATGATGGCAAAGCAGTATTCTGTTAATCCTGAATCCTTGTTTTTAAAAGAATCCCATATCCCGGCAAATGCAAACGGACGTTGGTTGTCTCGCAGATAAACCAGATAAGGCGTTTCAGGGGTTGATACAATAAAAGCATCTGCCAGAACCAGGCAGCGTTGATTTCTGATCAACCGGTTGTATTCGGGTTTCAGGAATATGGCTTTTGAACCTTTGTAATCTGGATTGTCTGACAAGTTCCTGTCCCCTTCGGCCTTGACAAAAGGTTGCATTGTTTCCCCGACTTTCAGCCCGAAACGGAACTGATGAATCTCTTTTGTCTGAATGTTGTGGATAACGCAGGATTGGTTACCGGGGAATATGTTGTATGAAGGAACGTATTCAGCATGTTCAGGCAATTTTGCCATGCTGAACCTGCTTTCAATCCTTTTGAAGTTGCTGGCCAAAACAAAACATTCAAACATATTGGCGATATTATTGTCGGTTTTTGGATGATAATATAGTCAATAAAACCGTTTGTACTATTTTTTACTTTGGCTTTTAAACATAGTAGTTTAAAGATTTGTAGCCAGATTATCCAATACACTCCCTCCATGCTTCGAATATCATAACCATTGCCAGAGTATCCAGCTCGCAGTAACGAAGTAATCCCTGAATTAAGGCATCTGTTTATTAAACCGGTTTTGGCTCCGTAATTGAAGCCATCAAGTTTTCACAAATCTCCTGCTGCCAGGCTCTAATATTTTTTATATCGGTGGGAAGTCTTAATCTTATTAATGAACAAGAAAAATTTGGCCCATTTTCCTCCTCCGGGTAGAAATTTCCTATACATGAATTAAGTCCGTTATAAGGATAAACCAAAGCAGTGTAATTTGATTTATAATATTTGGTATAAACATACATTTGTTTAAGGTCATCGTCCGAAGGTCTGTTATCGTTTAAAACTTTCCACTTAGTATCAAGTATATATGTCAATTTATTATTTTCAATTACAATATCGGGCTCAATAAATGCACTGTAACCACCCATGGGTTCCCAAAATGGTTTTCTTAATTTACCTTTAATTTTAAAGTTTTCCGGCGCGTACTGTCTCAAACTGCTTAAAACAAAACGTTCCCATAATACATTCATATCAAAAAGAAGAGCTAAAACATTGTTTTGTCCTTTACTTAAATCAGGATGATAGTTTAATATTATTAACCTGGCTATATTTAGCGCTTCCCGATACTGTTCAGACTTTCTGTTAAAGTTCATTTTCAAGAATGTTGTATCATTTACACTGATGTCTGATAATTCCGGAAAAGCTAAAAAAAGCGCTCCTATTCTGTTCTGAAGAACTGCAGATGTATTCAGTTTTTTAACCAGCTTTAAGGCTACAAAAATTATCTGGTTATAAATGTTGTTTTGGTCATAAACATGATGATTTACAAAAAACCTTTCTTTGTGAATTACATTTTGTTGAATCTGTTTCTGAAAATTAATTTTTCCTTTTAACGATGCCCTGTTCTCTTCGTATTTGCGATATTGTTTGATTAAACCAGTATGAATCAATTGCTCTACTTCAGAGATAAAAAGTTCAAAATATAGGTCCAAAATTGAATTTGATTTTATTCTCAAATTTGCTGTACCAGTGGAAAAAACTTTTACAGTTCCAATTGTCCGTAGCATTCCAATAAGCAAATTTCTCCAGTCAACATTTTCAGTTTTATCAGTTTTGGGCAGTACTTCAATAATTAGTTCTCCTACCTGCAAAACACCTACATACTGATTAAATTTTACACCATTATTAATTAGGGTGAAGTAGTTCGTTCCTTTCTCACCGAAATAACGCTGAAGTGCTTCCAAATGATGATCTTTAAAATCTTTATGACATCCAACCTTAAGAGCCTGGTGCTCAAAGACAGTGATTCTATTTTTATCATTTACCATCATTAGCTGGGATTAACTAACGCTGTAATTGCCTGGTTAAACTCACCTTCTTTCCAGTATCGTTTTAATTTTATTACAGAACGTGCATTCAGGTCATCAATGGCATCGTGCTTAAACTTAGCAAATTTCACATTATCAGTCAACGTTCCCTGTTCAAAGAATGCTTCTCCCAAAACAAGTCCAATCTTGGCAAAATCGCCATAAAAATATTCCTGTAACAGAGGAATAATGTTGTGTTGAAATACTTTTTTCAATCCCTCAAGGTCATCCACATTCAGGAAATAACTATGACCAATCAAATGGTCTTTATCCAATAGTTTTTCAATTCTGTTGTTAATTGTTTGAAGGATATTTTTCAGCGATATCCCTTCAATCATTTCTGTATCGAGATTTGAAATGTCGTAATCCGGAGGCATTTCAATAAAAGTAAATCTTCTTCTCAGGGCAGTATCTAAGGCTTCCACACTTCTGTCAGCAGTATTCATGGTACCAATGATGTACAGATTGGAAGGAACTCCAAAACCCTTTTTCTTTGAATATGGTAAAGTAACCGTTAATTCTTCACCATCTCCCAGTCTTTTATCCTTTTCGATAAGGGTAATCAATTCACCGAAAATTTGAGAAACATTGCCCCTGTTGATTTCATCAATGATTAAAACAAAGTTTTTTAAGTCTTCATTTTTTGTTTGCTCAGCACCCTTTAGCAATTCATTTAATAAGGGCTCATAATAAGGTTGTAATCCACCTTTTATGATATTATTTGCTCCTTCATTATACATTGCCTTTAAGGTGTTTATACTTAAAGTATGATTGCTGTCACCTGTGTTTTTATCGAAGAAGATTGTTTTATCGTTTACATGTGTAATGTCAAATAAAGATTTTTTCATCTTCATACTAATCCTTAGGCCATCATTTAATGGTTTTAAAAAATTAATCCAGACCTCATCGAATGGTTTTTTTACCGTTTGCTTTTTAAAACTTTTAAAATTACTTAAAGCATTTTCAGAAATTGTTTTAAAGATGCCATCTTTTAACTCATAATTTAACTGGTCATCCACTTCAATCGGTTTAATTCCTTCAATGAAATCTTCATAACACATACTTTGATGGAAGGTGGTAAATAAAATTTGTCCGACTTCCACATAGCTCCTATAACGTTTCAATACAACTTCCCGGTTTACTTCAATTTCCGTTTCAAGGTCTTCCAACGTTTTATTTTCAATAATCGCCAGTGCATGGTTAATCGAATTGTATGTTTTGCCTGTTCCCGGAGGACCAAACAATATTTGATTTAGTGGATACTCCACTTTAGTTATTTTATCTTTAGGTTTGTATTCTCCATTAATTATTGCCATTAATTCCTCAGAATACAATTTATAATTGGGATTGTCTGTTTTATACTTTGTTACATCTGTCAGCGTTTTTTGAACTAAATTAAAATCTGTTGGCCATGCTCCTTTAAGTTTCCAGTCAACATCTCTGCAATGCTTATATTCAGCCTTTTCCTGTTTGTATTCATAATCGGATTTTACAATTCCATAACCTATTAGCTCTTTCTGTTTTGATTTTACAAATACTATATCACCTATTGAAATTACATTGGCAAATTCTTCACAAGCAGTTGAATCATTTTTCTTTGACACCGGATTTTCTTCATCCGATAACTCCCGGAGTTTGGCAGTAATTGAAGCTTTATCGGGAAAATCCTGCTTAGGCTCTTTGTATGGATAGAAATAGTCG
>CAZEHW010000171.1:4169-5086 GCA_964511865.1 uncultured Hyphomicrobiales bacterium
GCCATTATTCCTTTTGAATAGAACTCCTCCCATTTTTTGGCCTTATGTCCTGGAGAATAAACCCAATATTTTTTGTTCATAATAGTCGATTTATCTGCTGATCTTTTATTAATGTCTGTGTTTGAAATTAACCAGATAAAATCCTGAACCAGTAAATTACAGTTGGCATCCTTTGAAAGCTGATTCTTGAATGACGACAAATGAGATTCAAACAATTGATTTTGACTTAAAACAACTTTTAATTCCTCCGCTAATTTCCAGTATCTTATCAATGCTTCACCCTTTGGTAGTATAATATTCAGTTTCTGACAGAAAGTACTTACCATCCTTGATTTATAGAAATAATATTTCTCCGGGTATTTTAAGCAAAGGTAAACTGCAATTGTCCTGTCATCCTGATAACTACTTAAATTTCTACCGGGCTCAAGTTTATTAATACTGTCAATTCCGAATTTTTTAAACGAATTAATTCTTTTAACAAGGTCTTGTGTTTCATCAAATAGATTAATAAAAGCATGTTTCGTTTCCAGAGGTAAATCTTTGGCAAATCTGGTAATCATCCTTCTGGGATAATAATTCATGCTTGCGAGTAGATTTTCCGTCTTTGACAGAGAATTTTCCAACATTATAAAAATATCCGGAGCATCAAAATCAAATGTGTTCTGAAAATTAGAAACTGCATTCCACTTATAAATTTCATTGTATTCCGGTTGTTTAATCCCTTCAAAATATGATGGTATTAATTCTTCAAGTTTATTTATCACGTCTGTTTTTAGAATCATTGGTATTAAATTAGTTAGTTGTTTATATAAAATTACTGTTTTTTAAGTTTACGAAATTAACTTCTCCATCTTACAAGCCTTTCTTCACATTCATTTTTTGGCAACCGGCTACCAATTTGCAGCAGTAATTCAAGC
>CAZEHW010000171.1:5096-8006 GCA_964511865.1 uncultured Hyphomicrobiales bacterium
GGAATTCATTAAATTAAGTCTTATTAATTCATCAAGCACAAATAGAACCCCTTTAACTTCAACACCGTCTTTAATGGCTGTCTTTCTTAATAAACCATCGCCTGTAATCAGCATATAATTGTTCTTTTTAGAATAGAGCCAAACCGAACAATCCGGAATAGAAAGTTGAATTATTTCATTTTGCAGAATCATAATTTCTTCAAGTTCACTGTGATTTAACCCGGCAACGATAAGCTTTTCATCTTCAATAAGTTTCTGAACAATTCTTTCCTGTTCTTCCTCTTCAATCTCACCAATAACAAAATCGGTTGTGTGAACCTCGAACGGAAGCTGAAAAAACAGGTCAATCAATTCAGTATGAATTAAATCGATAAAGATGTTTGTATCGTTAACAACTATTTGCATCAAATAAGACTTAAAGTGTTTTTGAGGGTATTTAACGATTGGTCTGACAGCACAGATGCTTTGCTGATTGAGATAAGCTCCTGTGCAAGTCCCTTATATAACAGTTGATTAAAACGGCAGGAAGTTTCAGGAAATGCAAATCTTGGCTCATCAACCACATTTCTGAACTGAGTTTTAGTTCTTAAGTCGAAGAAGAAACTTGAAAATTTTGACTGGGTAATTATCTCCAAATCTTTTGCCCGATAGATAAATGCCTGTATGCTGATTCCCCATTCTTTCTGAATTTCAATTAATTCCTGTAAATAGAATCCTTTTCTCGATGGGCCAAATTCAGCAATCATTTTACTTTGAGGAATCAGAATGGCTCCGGCAAAACGATTACATGCATTCTCAATTTCTTTTTCGGTAAAGTTTTGATTAAACGACAGCAATAAATGTCCCAACTCATGTAAAAGTGTAAATCGTTTCCTTTCAACCGGAAAATTGCGGTTAACCACAACAACCGGAATTTTATCATCCACAAAACTTGATAAGCCATCAAAATCAAGCGGTTCATCCACTTCAACGACTTTAATGAAATTATCTTCCAGCATTTCAATCACCGATGAAATGGGATTTAATCCCAAATCCCACACATGCCTGAGTTTGCCGGCAGCAGTTTCAGCATCGGCAATTTTTTCAATTTTAATATCAGCAATTGGGTTAACGAAATCATTGTTTACCAGTAAAATATCTTCAAGTTCCAGGTAACGTTCAACGCGGTCGATAACCCGGTATTTAATTGAATCGATGGTTTTGATGCTTAGTTTTGCTTTTTTCCTGAAAGCCACTTCCTGAAGATTAACCGTTGGTTTTCTGAAAAAGTAATCCACTTTTACATTCAGCGCTTTTGCCAGTTTTATCAGGTTTGAGCTGTCGGGTTTCATAATGCCATTCTCATAACGCGAAATGGCATTCTTGCTAAGGCCTGACAATGAAGCCAGTTCATCCATACTAAATCCGGCCATTTTCCGGGCAGTGGCTATTCGTTGAGCAAATTGATTTTCCATTGTGGTGCTGTTTTGTGTTGACAAATATAGAATATTATTAAATATTTGTCAACAACAATAGGCTATTTATAAACAGTCTTTATGTAGAAGTTACTTTTCTAAAACATAGTATTGATTTCGATAACTGCTTCACCGGCAGAAACGGAAGGAGATAGTAAATAATTGCAATTCTTTTCAAAAAGGGTTGAACTTCCAATTTGGTTGTATCCAAGGTTAACTTTTATTAGTTCAATGTTGTGGTAGCGTGTGTTTCTTCTCATTAAATCATATTTTATTTGATTTTCATTTTAACAAAATTTAATAAGCAACAACCATCTTAACAATTTCATCATACAATTTATCCCTTTCTGAGTTTTTGTCAATGCTTGCACTCAGTGTTTGCTCAACAATATAATCCATCATTTTTTCAATCTCAAAATCTGATTTTTCACTTAGTTCTTTCCAAAGATTTCTGGCTAATAAATATCTAAAGAATACTATCCTTATCTGCCTTGGTGTAAATTCAGAAGTAACACCTGATAACTTTTCTTTAAGTTGGCGTATTTCATTTTCGGTCAATTTTATAGTAGATTCGATTGTGTTTTCAGAATTTGCTAATGTCTCTTTTTCTTGAACATCATTCGGATTTGTTGATTGATTTACATCTTCAATATCTTCATCTAAAATATGGGTTTGATCGTCTATTTGAGCCTCTCTTTTTTTACCATCAAGATAATTTACTTGATTAGCTATTGATTCAATAAACTCACCAAACTTCTCTTGAGCTATACTTGGCAACTTTAAAGCAGAAATAAATAATTTGTCAATATACTCTTTACTTATATCGATTAACTCAGCCTGGCTACGATGTGCTTTATACTTAAATTCAATTGCTTTTTTAAGTTTGCTCTCATCAACAGCAACCAAAACAATTATTTTTTTATTTATTTCTGAATCATCAAGTATAACCCGCAATGCATCAATAATTTCAATCATACTTTCTTCCGAACATCTATCCAGATCATCAATAAAAAGCAATATTCTCTTATTTGAGATAACCTGGCTAAAGGCTTTGATTAGAAAAACCAATTCCTTTTGAACCTCTGCCTGAATACCAAGAACACTTTTAAATGATGGGATTTTTGTCAAAGAATCGAATAGTTTTATTGCAGGCTTATTTAAGAGTTTTAGAACGGAAGCAATTTTATTGGTAATAATTAGCAAAGCTCCAATTCCACCCGCCCATTTTCCTGCTTCAATTAATGAAGCATTTTGAGTTAACCATGGGATTATCATAAACCAAATGGCACAAAGAAAGATTCCCAAAAGAGGCTTAACCCAACTATTCCAATGACCTTTCCTTATTAATGAGAATCTTATTATTCTCTTAAGGTTATTGTGCCATTTAACATCTCAATATT
The DNA here is from genome assembly GCA_964511865.1 of uncultured Hyphomicrobiales bacterium. Taxonomy (GTDB): domain Bacteria; phylum Bacteroidota; class Ignavibacteria; order Kapaibacteriales; family UBA2268; genus ChocPot-Mid. Next base: position 7,951 of record CAZEHW010000171.1, read on the forward strand.
TGTCACTACTTGTGTCAAATAAATACGCCCCAGTTGAAGGAGTGGTTTGATCTTTC
>CAZEHW010000172.1:0-7974 GCA_964511865.1 uncultured Hyphomicrobiales bacterium
ATTTCATCCCCAAAGAACTATAAATTATAGAATCGTTCCTTATTGTGTTTTATTGTATTTATTGCTTACTTTGTTTGTGCTTTAACTAAAAAGTTTCAGTTGTTACAGACATATACTCTTCTTTCATCAATTCAATCTCTTCCTCAAGCAACTGTTTTCCTCTCCTATTCATTACTTTCTTGGCAACTTCCAATGCTTTCTCAATTTTATAAGTCGAACAGCCTTTTGTCCCTCTCCAAGCAAAAGATGGAATTGAATTTGGCAGAAAACCATCGGCAACAATAATTCCGCAAATACCGGCTACAGTACCTGTTGTCAATGATGTATTAATTGCTGTTTTTGTATGGTCACCACATAAAAATCCAAGAAACATTCTTCCTGAATCAACTTCATAATCCCTGAGTCGAACTTTTATATTATCATAAGTATTCTTCAAATCGGATGTGTTGGTATCTGCACCGATATTAACCCATTCGCCAAGATATGAATGACCTAAAAAACCGTCATGCTGTTTATTTGAATAAGCATGTATAACCGAGTTTTCAAGCTCTCCCCCAACTTTACACCACTCACCTATAGAAGTTTTTCCATAAATTTTAGCAGAAATCTTAATCGTTGAATTATCTCCAATAAAGCATGGACCGCAAATCACAGCATTAGCCATTATTGTAACATTGTCCCCAATAATAATTTTTCCATCACTTGCGTCGAGAACTGTACCCGGAGCAATTTTAGAATTTTTTCCAATTTTAATATGAGCAGGATTAACTAAATGCACTCCATTTGTTTTTATTAAGTCAGAATCTGTTTGATTAGAAAAATATTGAAAATCGTCATCAATTCCATGTTCAATCAAATCGAAAACATCCCACAAATAATTAATTACTTTTGGCATAGGAACCTCAACAGGATTCAATCCACCAGCAAAATCAGAAAGAAATTTCGGGAATAGGTCTTTGTCTTTCTCATCAGGATTGATTCTTTCGGTTGCAGGTACATAAGCCGCAACCGGAACCTGATTAAAATGAAAAACAACTGATTTATCTTCTCCGTTTTCTTTTTTAAATTTTTCGTATGCTTCTTCAAGGTTATTAAAAAAAGAAGTCGAGGGTAAAATAGCGGAATGTAATATTAAAATATTATCCCTTTTCATTGTTTGGGAATCATGTTCAAATCTTGCAAGAAAAGAGCTTAAATGCTTTTCACGACCATTGAAAATCAAGTTGGCATTTGGAAAATATTTTTTCACTTTTTCAAATAAACGAAAAACACCACAGCGGACTTCCCACGCTGTATGCATTATTGAGAACGGATACAAGCTTTCAGCTTTTTCCGTTTCAAATAATAGTATTGAATCAACTTTCATAGCTATTATTGCCTTGTCGAAGTCAGTCATCCTGAGCTTGTCGAAGTCAGTCATCCTGAGCTTATCGAAATCAGTCATCCTGAGCTTGTCGAAGGATATATTTATTTAATTTCTAATACTTCAACTTCAAAATATAAAGTTGAATTTGGAGGAATCGGACCTGACCTACGTGCACCATAACCCAAATCCGGTGGAATAATCAGTTTCCTTTTACCACCAACCTTCATTCCTAATAAACCTTCATCCCACCCCTTAATCACCTTTCCTGCCCCAAGACGAACAGTAATTGGTTCGTTACGCTCTCTGGAATTATCAAACTCTACTCCATTATCAAGTGTACCTACATAATGAACAAGAAGTGTTTGTCCATTTAAAGCTGCATTTCCGGTGCCTTCGACCAAATCAATATATTTTAATCCTGAAGCTGTTGTAATTGTCTTCAGTTCTTTATTTGTATCCTTGGATTTATCGGTTCCGGCACATGAAAAAATTACCAAAGCCATTAATAAAATAATAACATTTCTATAATTATTCATTATATCTCCTCATATCTTTGTTCAAATTTAAGTTTCTCTTTCTTTTTTCTGCACTTTACGGCAGCTTTTATAAAACTAATAAATAAAGGATGTCCCGTTATAGCACGAGATTTCAATTCAGGATGAAACTGAGTGCCTATAAACCATGGATGCTCGTTTAATTCACCAATTTCTACTAATGTACCATCAGGAGATAAACCACTTAAGACCAGTCCATTTTCCTGAAACAATTCACGAAACTGATTGTTTAATTCATATCTGTGACGATGTCTTTCAGAAATATTAATTTCCTTATATGCCTTAAAAGCTTTTGTGTTTTCTTCTAACACGCATGGATATGCTCCAAGACGCATCGTTCCACCCTTGTCCTTTATTTCTTTCTGTGTTTCCATTAAGTCAATGACGGGATAAGGTGTTTGCTTATTGAATTCTGTTGAATGTGCATCAGTCAGACCGCAAACATTCCTTGCAAATTCTATTACAGCACATTGCAATCCAAGACAAATTCCAAAAAATGGAATTTTATTTTCTCTGACATATTTAATTGCAGTTATTTTCCCTTCTATCCCTCTATGACCAAAGCCGGGACCGACTAAAACCCCATCCAAATCTTTCAGAAGCTCAGCCACATTTGATTCATCCAAAGTTTCAGAGTTTATCAGTTCTACATTTACTTTTGCATTATTGATTGAACCGGCATGAATAAATGCTTCTAAAATACTTTTGTATGAATCCCTATACTTGGTATATTTCCCGACAAGAGCAATATGAACTTCCTTCTTTGGATTTTTAATCCGATGAACAAATTTAGTTAAAAGCTCTGTATCAAGTACGTTTTGAGGCATTTGCAAACGTCTTAAAATTGTTTCAGTAACGTTGCTTTTTGCATACATTAGCGGAACTTCATATATAGTAGTTTCAACATCAAGAGCATCAATGACAGCATCAACATTGACATTACAAAAGAGAGCTACTTTTTGTTTCTCATCCTTTGACATTTTTTGTTCGGAACGGCAAAGTAATATATCCGGTTGGATACCATGTTCCATCAAAGACTTCACAGAGTGCTGTGTTGGCTTTGTCTTTAGTTCTCCTGCGGCTCTGATATACGGTACATAGGTTAAAAGAATATTAAGACAGTTCGTAGGACCTCTTTCAAGAGTCAATTGCCTTATTGATTCTAAAAATGGTAATGATTCAATATCACCGACAGTCCCTCCTATTTCGACAAGAACAAAATCATATTCACCGTCGAAGACAAGTACTCTGGATTTAATCTCATCAGTAATATGCGGTATTACCTGAACAGTTTTACCCAAATATTTACCCTGGCGTTCTTTTTGTATAACTTCAAAATATACCTGACCTGTAGTAGTATTATTCTTCTTATTCAGTGACTGGCTGATAAATCTCTCATAATGCCCCAAATCAAGGTCGGTTTCAGCTCCATCGTCAGTTACATAAACCTCACCATGCTGAAAGGGATTCATTGTTCCCGGATCAACATTGATGTATGGGTCAAGTTTCATAATGGTAACGGTAAAACCTCTCTGCTTGAGCAGATACCCCAGTGATGCCGATGCAATACCTTTACCTAATGATGACAAAACCCCACCGGTTATAAAGATATACTTTGTTTGTTTGACTTTTGTTTTTACTGACTCCATCTAATAATCTTTTTTTTATTAATTTACATCTTATTTATTTCAATTATACAAATTACAGAAATTTATTTTAAAGAGCAAAATGATAAAACAAACTGATTATTACGGAAGAAGTGCCTTTAAAACACTAAGAATCTTGATTCTATCAGCATTTCTATTACTTTTTTTTAAATCTTGTGATACAAATTCCGAAAATAATTTATTAACATTTTATTACCATGCAGAAAATTCTGAAAAAGAACAAGTGATTTCAAACGCTATAAAAGATTTTAGTAAAGAAACAGGAATTGAAGTTATTGTAAAAGAATATTTCCCAAATGATATTAATCATATTCTCAATTCAAAGAAAAATATTATTGATGTTATTGAAATAAACTACCTATATTTATCAGATATTAATCTAAAAAAATATTTTTTAAATTTTGATATGATTAAAGCTAAACCATATCTGAATCGAAGATTTTTATCTAATAACTATTTGATACCTTATTTGGAAGAAATTTACTTACTTATTGGAAATAATAATGAAAATCTGAAAGATGTAATTAATCTTCCTTTTAAAAATATCGATGACTTATACAATGCATCTGTCAAGGCAGATTCTTCCAATAAAAGAGCATTTGGGCTGGTAGTTAATGACGGGAAAAATTCTTTCCGTAATTTTTTAACTTTTGTAAATTGGAATGGCGGAGAATTTTTTATCGAAAATGATTCCATCTCATTGAACAAAGAATCAGTAATTAAAACCTTTGAACAATATCGAAAGTTTGCTCCCTATTCATTTATTGGAACTAAAAAGGAAATTGAAAATGAATTTTTGAACGGCAGACTAAATTTTTGTTCAAGCAACTCAGTTCTTTTAAATAAAATATTTTCTGATAAAAAATCAAATTACTCATTTTTTCAATTAATGGATAATGAACAGATTTACTTCACTTGTAATTATATTAAATCTTTTCTCGCAATAAATAAAAAATCACAAAAAGATGAAAATTCGATAAGATTTATTAATTACATTACCAATGATTCATGTTTATATAAATTCCATAACCATTCTTATTCATATATATTTACTGATAAAATGAAATTTAAATACTCTGGAAATAATTTCATGGAAAGAGATATGGCAAATATTGGACAGATGCAAACATTATATCAGGATCAGATTATTATTGAAATGAACAAAGCAATATCTTCTGCGGTTTACAGCAATGATCCAATAATGGATATTATCTTAAATTCCCAAAATAAAATCAATAAACTTCTCAAATCAAAAAAACACAAACGATACAGATAATTTTAACTTTTGGTTTTTGTTTTAGTTTTATCTATTTTTGTTGTTAGTAATTCCTAAATAATTGGAAATGTTATTCGTTGTAGAATTTAGAATATATTAGAAAAAGAAATAAATTATGAGTTTAACTGAAGCAGTAAAAGAAAAAAAATTAAGAATCAATGCAATTTTATCAGGTAGAGAGGCATTGCGAAGACTTAGTTCTATGGGTATTCACGTTGATGATGAATTAATCAAGTTGAATAATCCAAAGTGGGGACCTATACTTGTTCAAAATATATCAAATGGTACAAGTAAAATGGCGCTCGGAAGAGGTTTGGCTGAAAAAATCTTAGTTGAATATGGAGACTAAGACCATAGTACTCGCCGGGCAACCCGGTTCCGGCAAAAGTACTCTTTTCGATATAATGAGTGATATCAATACACCTTCTTCGGGTGCTACGTTTGATTATAGAACAACTGAAATTGATTTGCTTGGAGAAACTGTTCGTATAGTTGACCTCCCCGGTATTTATTCACTTAATCCAAATGACCCTGCTGAAAAATTAGCCGTAGAATATTTACTTAATAATAAAATTGACCTGATTATAAATGTAGTTAATACAACCATGCTTTCCCGTTCCCTGGAATTGTCGGTCGAGTTATTGGAATTTGGCATTCCAATGGTAATAGCTATGAACATGAAGGACGAAGCCGAACAGCACGGCTTAAAAATCAATACAGATGAATTAAATAAACAGTTGAATATTCCTGTTCAGTTCACTTCTGCAAGGTATGGAAAAGGAGTAAAAAAATTAGCTGATAAATGTTATATGATGCTGATGTCAACAGGATATCAGCCAAAAATCCTGAATTATACTCATCATCTCGAAGTTCATATATCAGAAATCCAGGATATCATCCTTCGACAAGCTCAGTATGACAGCAGACAGCAGACAGCAGACGGCAGACAGGAAATTATTTCATACGATAAAAAATTTATTAATGGTTCAAATAGATTTTTGGCAATTAAATCAATTGAAAATCCTGAAATATTAAATGAAAACCTAAGGAATATAACAAAAGAATTATCTGATAAAATAGAGCAAGACCTTCATAATCATCACAAAATGGATAGCTATGAAACAGTCTCATACGAAAGACATCATCTTGCTATGAAAATTTCTGAATCAATAACTAAGATTGTGAAAAGAACAGAAATGCCATTGAGCGAAAAATTTGATAGTTTACTTTTACACCCCATTTGGGGACATTTGGCTCTATTGCTGTTTTTTGGTTCATATTTCTTTTCAATATTTTTAGTCGGAAATTTTTTAAGCGCTTTGGTTGATGCTCCAATCGTTCAATTAGCCGAAACATTTGCTCCATTATCAACCATCCACCCTTTCCTTTGGTACACAATAAATGGTGCCTACATGGGCTTGGCAGGTGTTGTAGGTATTGTCCTACCCTATTTTCTTCCTTTGGTATTCTTAACTTCATTATTTGAAGATACAGGGTATATAACACGTATTGCTTTTTTACTCGATGGTCTTATGCACAAAATCGGCTTGCATGGCAAATCAGTTGCACCATTTATTTTAGGTTTCGGTTGTTCCGTACCTGCGTTATATGCAACCAGAATGATAGAAAATAAACGGGACAGAATGATAACCGGTGTTCTAATTCCCTTTGTCCCATGCACTGCCCGTATAGCTGTTATCTTTGCACTGACTGCCGCATTTGCCGGACCTGTATGGGCTATAGTTGTTTTCTTCTTTGTCCTGATTGTCATCTCAATCAGTAGTAAAATAATGTCCAAACTGCTGACAAAACCAACCGGCTTAATAATGGATATACCAAATTTAAAACTGCCCTCAATCTCGATTTCTTTAAAGAGAACATGGTATAAAATTAAAGATTTTATTAAGGATGCTATTCTGTTTCTTATTGGAGGAAGTATCGTTCTTGGCTGGATTGAGTACTTCCATGTCGGTCATTATATAAATAAAATATTTGCACCGATTCTGACATATGTACTCGGTTTACCCGAACAATTGGGCTCAACGCTGGTCTTCGGTTTTTTACGCAAAGAATTAATAATCGTAATGGCTAATCAGGCAATGGGAGTTCCGTCACTTACTCAGCTACCGATGTCACTCGACCAGATAATGATATTCATAATTTTTGTAACACTTTACTTTCCCTGCCTTGCTACTTTGGTTGTTCTCTGGAAGGAATTCGGTAGAAAAACGGCAATAGCCGCGGCTGTTTTTTCAGTTATAGTAGCCACAGTTTCAGCTTTCCTCTTTAAGATAGGATTTATGTTGTTTTGAGAGAAATTTTCAATCAATTCTTTATTCCCGTTCTGTCTTTGTTACAACTGACAGCAAAAAATCATGTCAATCATGCTAATCACAAAAATTACAGTTCAAACAAAAACTCTTCGTTCCCTACGAGCTTTGCGAGAAATAATTTATTCCCTGACGGGAAAACACAGGATTGCTGTTTACTTTGTTACCATAATTCAATCCCTCCGGGATAAAGAACAAAATCATGTCAATCCTATAAATCCCAAAAATCCCAGTTCCGACAAAAAATCAGCTAAATCATTTCAATCCGTTAAATCAACGGTTCAGACATTTTCTCTGTGGCTCTCTGTGAATCCTCCGTGTCCCTCCGTGTAACTGTCTGTTTTTGTGAATTCCCAAAAATCCCACAAATCCCCAAAATCCCAGTTCAGACAAAAAAAACTTTGCGAAACTTTGCGAAAACTTTTCACCCTTTGCGTTTAAATTCTTACGGATAACTGACAACAGAAAACGGAAAACAAAATAAAAATCCTTTCAAAATAAAATAAATTACATTTAATTCCCACCTCATAATTTCGTCCAGCTCGTTCTTTGTCAATTAATCTCGGTATTTTCTTTTAGCTCTTTGTGTGCCTTCTTTGGGTTCTTTGTGTTAAAATTCTTTGTTCTCAAATCATATTAATCATACAAATCATAAGAATCATAGTTCTGACAACGGGAAACAAATAACGAAAGAGAAAAAAACACGACAATTAAGACATTATCTGATAAACATTGAAACAACAGCTACTTACAGTGTCATCAAATAAAACTGCTGATTGTC
>CAZEHW010000173.1:0-7913 GCA_964511865.1 uncultured Hyphomicrobiales bacterium
GAAGCAGGATTTTATATGGCCTATTTTGCTTATTGTCCCTTTTATTACAGGATATGTATGCGGAAATTCAGTATTAAATCCTGATACTTATAAAGCATTTTTATTGATTCACATTTTATGTGGTGAATTGATATTTTTACTTTTACCTTTTACAAAAATCGCTCATTGTATTTTGATGCCAATCAGCCAGTGGATTACGGCAAGGAGTTGGAAGTTTGCACCTGATTCACCTGAAGAAGTCATTATTGCATTAGGCAAGGAAGGAGAAAAAATATGAAAGCAATTTTAACTGACATTACAAAGTGTATAGGATGTGCAGAATGCGTCAACGCATGCAAAGTAACTAATAATTTACCACCGGACAAACCAAGAGAATGGCAGAAAAATGATGGTTTGTCAGCTAAGAACTGGACATCCGTACTTCATAATCAAAAGTATTTCGTGAGGAAGCAATGCAGGCATTGTATTGAGCCGGCGTGTGCTTCTGTTTGTCCTGTTGGAGCATTGCATAAAACTGAAATGGGTGCGGTTATATATGATAAGGATAAATGTCTTGGATGCCGCTATTGTATGATGGCTTGCCCTTACGGCATTCCCAGATATGATTGGGAAGAACCTGTGCCATATATTCAAAAATGTATATTATGTTACTACAATATTAAGGATGGCAAACTGAAAGAACCGGCTTGTACTTCAGCTTGTCCAACAGGTGCGACTATTTTTGGTGAAAGAGATGAATTATTAGCTGAAGCACGAAAAAGAATTGCTAATGAACCTGATAAATATTTGAATCATATTTATGGAGAAAAGGAAGTCGGTGGAACTAATGTAATTTATATTACTTCTAAAGATTGTCCTCTGGACTTTTTATTCTATTATAATCATAGAGTAGATAAAGGAAGAAATTTAGCAGGTAATCCTGATATTAATGAACCTTTACCAAATACGACAAAATGGGCAATGGGAGCTGTTCCGTTCGCATTTTTGGGTATGGGGGCTGTGATGACCGGAACTTACTGGGTTATAAAACGCCGTCAAGAAAGAGAAGGAAATATTACTGATAACGGACAACAGATAACTGACAACGTTGAAGATGGAGGTTCAAATGAATAGGATTAGTAAAGCTAAGCTTGTCTTGTGGATTATTCTTGGAGTTGCTGCTGCTGTGGCAGTTACAAGGTTTATTTATGGTCTTGGAGTTACAACCAATCTAACTGATAATTCTCCCTGGGGTTTTTGGATTGGATTTGACGTAATGGGTGGTGTAGCGTTGGCTGGTGGTGGATTTGTTATAGCAGCGTTCAATTATATTTTTGGCAAAAAGGAATTGCATCCAATTGCAAGAGCCGCTATCCTTACTGCATTTTTGGGATATACGGCAGTAGCTGTGGGTTTGTTGTTCGACTTAGGTTTACCATGGAATATTTGGCATATGATTATTTATTGGAATCCGCATTCACCACTATTTGAAGTTGGTTGGTGCGTTATGCTCTATTTGACAGTGCTGACATTGGAATTTTCACCGGTTGTTCTTGAAAAATATCCGAATATTCCCTTGTTGGCAAGGATTCATAAAGCATTGTATAAAATCAGAATACCATTGGTAATCTTAGGTATCATGCTCTCGACACTTCATCAGTCATCATTGGGAAGCTTGTTTTTAGCAATGCCTTACAGATTGCATCCATTATGGTATTCCCCTATTATTCCAATAATATTCTTTGTTTCAGCAATATATCTTGGATTGATGATGGTTATGGTTGAAAGTATGACTTCAAGCTGGCTGTACAAAAGGGAACCGGAATTTCATATTCTTTCAAAACTTAGAAAATATGCGATTTGGATGATTGGTATTTATGCCGCATTCAGATTTGGAGATATTATTTTCAGAGGAGCAGGCGCTTTCTTATTTGATTCTGCATGGGGGACTTATCTGTTTTGGATAGAAATGTTTATTTCTTTGCTTATTCCACTGATTATTTTCCTGATTCCAAGATTGTCAAAAAGTATTAACTTTATGTATGTTGCTGCCCTTTCGGGAGTAATAGGTATTGTATTCAACAGACTCAATGTAGGTGGGTTGACTCATTTGAATAATTTGACCGATATTGGTTCATTTTACTTCCCTTCATGGATGGAATTGTTTATTTCAGCCGGGGTTGTTTCATTAGCAATGCTTGCATTTTTCTATTTCATAGAGAATTTTAAGGTATGGGAACATACACCCGAAGACCCGGATGCTCCGATAAAGGTTAAACCAAAATTTAATTCATTTAATGTTTACTTAGGACCAACTAAGGTTGTGAACCGAACAAAATTTTCTTTCATGTTTGTTTTTGCTTTTGCTCTAAGCTTTGCATTAATTTCAGGAACTAAAATAGCAAATAAAGGTTTAGAACCATCTCCTGTAAGTAAATCTCGTGGAGGTGATACACTGCTTATTGATGGGAACAGAAATAATTATGGAGTTACTTTCAAACATGTTTTTCATCAGCAAAAAGGAATTACATGCGGGCAGTGCCATCACATGAACAAACCGGGAGACCAAGCGACAGGATGCTATGAATGTCATAGCGATATGTATAATGAAGGTGATGCTTTCAGACATGATTGGCATGCTTCTTCTCAGGGTGCAAATCTTTCATGTGCCAAATGTCACGACCCTAAGATTAGCAAAGGTAAGGATTTCAGAATTGCAAAAATGAGCGTTTCTAATAAAGAAAAAAACCCGGCAATAATAAAATGTGAGGAATGTCATAAAGAACTTATTCCTCCGGATTCAAAAATTAAACCAATAAAATCTTATAGAACATTATCTTATACTGACGCATTGCACAAAATGTGTATTGCTTGCCACGAAGATAGATTGAAAACAGATTCATTGGTTATAGCCAATAATCCAAACATAGCTAAATGTACAAAATGCCATTTTGAAGTGCAGAAGTTTATACACGAAAGAAAATTGTTTGAAAAATTCGGAAACAATAAATGGGTAGTTTTGCCAAATAGATTTGACAGGTAGATAGGATGAACTATCAAAATTAATATTAGATGATTGTCTAACACTTCAAAAAATTAATATAAATAATTTTGGCTTTGAACAATTATTTTAGTAAATTTGTTATTGGCATTTGCCAATAATTAATAAATTTGTTTTTAGGAATTTAAATATGACACGACCATACAAATGCAGAAGGATATTTTCGCATCCTGATGTAGTTTTCTTCAAACCGGCTGGAATTATGATGCGGGAACTTGAAGAAGTTGTGCTATCACTTGACGAATTCGAGGCAATTCGTCTTGCGGACTATGAAGGACTTTATCAGGAAAAAGCGGCAGAACAAATGAAAATCTCGAGACAAACTTTTGGAAATATTATAAATTCAGCTCATAAAAAAATTGCGGACTTTCTTATAAATGCAAAAGCATTACAAATTAATGGAGGAGTAATAGAAATGGCAAATGAAGAAGAAAGACATTTTAGTTGCCATGACTGCAAGAATACATTTGAGGTACCTTTTGGGACACACAGACCGGGACAATGTCCTAAATGCAGTAGTGCTAATATTCACCGCTCAAACGACGAAAGAGGTGCTGGACACACTGACTGCCATCAAAATAGAATGGCTGAAAAACGTGGAGGTGGACTATGAGACAAAAAACTCAAAATATGGGTGCAGACGGATTTTGTATTTGTCCAAAATGTGGAGAAAAAGTGCCACATATTGCAGGTCGTCCATGTCAGCAAATACTTTGCCCGAAATGCAATACAAAGATGCTTAGAGAAGGCTCGGAACATCATCAATTATTTTTAAAGAAAAAAATTAATAGCTAAATAGAAAATTAATGAATAGTTTGAAAGGAAAAAAAATGAAAATATGTATTCCCACAGAAGAGCAAAAAGGTTTAGAATCTATGGCTTATGGACATTTTGGCAGTGCTCCGTATTTCGTAATCTATGATACAACTTCAAAAGATTTTGAAGTATTGAACAACGGCAATGCCGAACATGAACACGGGCAGTGCAATCCTATTCAACCTTTAAGAGATAAAGGTGTAGAAGCAGTAGTTGTTGCCGGCATGGGCGCAAGGGCTTTAATGAATTTGAATAGCATGGGTATTCAGGTATTCAGAACTTCAGAGAGTAAAAGTATAAAGGAAATTGTCTCAGGTTTTGATTCGAACAATATGGATAAATTAACAATGGAAAATAGTTGTAATCAGCACAATTGCCATTAATCAATTCGGGGGAGTATTTTTTTATACTTCCCCATTTTTTTTTCATTTTTAATTATTATTATTTTCAATTCAGCCATAATCACACGAAGTTCGTTAGCGACATCCCAAAGTTTCTTTTCAAAATCAATATAGGGTTTATTTTTCAACTTTTTTTATGACAAACATTTTACCTCAAAGACCTGACCTCAATCGAGGAGTTTGGCTTGACTTGGAATATCATTGCGAAGACCTTTGTAAAAAGCAAAACAAAGAGCTATATGTCGTTGCAGGTGGCATTTTTCACAGCGATTCCACACTCAAGGGTGAAGGAGTTGTTCTGGTACCTGACAGTTGCTTTAAAATAATAGTCATATTGAACATAGGGCAAGGATTAAAAAATATTTCAACCTCAATCGAAGTAATTTCCGTAGTCATGCCAAACATTGACGGCATTTCAAAAGACGATTGGGAAAAATACAAAACTACTATCCGAAGAATTGAACATTCTACGGGCTACGACTTCTTAAATAGTGTACCAAAATCCGTTCAGGCGGTTATTGAGAACAGATAGAGTGAAACTGGGGATAGATAAATGTATGCCTAAGCACAAAAAACGCCGTAAAAGCGATTTATGCGGGTTTCGCTTGTAGAACCGCATGAATAGTGGGTAGAGGAAGAATTAAGTTAAATAATAACCTAATTTCCATACATTTTATTCCAAGCAGATAAGACACGTTCTTTTGTTCCTCTTTCATCAACTCTGATATATCTAAAAAATGACCTTTCATCTGAATGTCCAGAGTATTTCATAATGTCCTTGGGGTGTACATTATTATTATACAACAATGTCATAAATGTTCTTCGGGCTGTATTTGAAGCAATTAATTTGTATTTAGGTTTTATTTCTTTAACAGTATTAGGTCCATAAAATTTATATATTGGAACTGGGTCATCAAATTCTGCCTCTTTGAAAACTTCTTTGATATAATCATTAAACTTTTGTTCTGATATTTTCGGGAAACTATTATCAGGATATTTTAAGAGCAATTGTTTTAATTTTGGATGGAATGGTACTCTCACTATTTCTTCCTTTTTTTCTTGGTTTGATAACAATTCTTCATTTTTAAAATCGAAATTTGCAATATCTAAGTTATAAACATCAGAATATCGTAAACAGGTATAACATATCAATAAGAATATATCTCGTATTTCATCAAATCTTTTTGAAGATAATTCAATTTCTTCGATTATTTTAAGCTCATCAATAGATAGTGCAATATAAAAAGTTTCTTTATCTTCCATTCTAAGTTCATCCTTATACAAAACATTTGAATGATAACCATTCCTTAAAGCCCATTTTAAAAATATCTTAATAGTCCTAATAATGGTTTTTATTGAATTGTCAACCATTCTTTTCTCTTTGTTATGGAGATATTTCTTAAAATTTAGAAGAAAATCTTCATTCATGGTTTCAAAGCTACACTTCCATCGAGTTTTATGCTCAAAAGCTATGAGATGGTTAAGTGCAGTTTTATACCTTTGAATTGTTCTTTTGTGAAATTCATCTGTAGCTTCACGTTTTGCAATGAATTCTTTATATAGGTCATAAAAACTTAACCCCAGATTTTTATCAGGATTTACAATCTGAGCTATAATTTTTTCAATATTTTCTTTAGTAGTATTATTTTTGTTGTTCTTTTCCAGTAAGTAAGCATTGATAATATTTGTTTTTAATGTGTCAAGATTGCTGTTAAGATTCATCGAATGTCTATAAGCACTTTTACACCTTTGAGTTGTAAAATTCCAATCCTTAACGTTTATTGAATATCCGCTTGTTCTTCTAATTTGATTTCCTTCCCAAGCTACTGACATCATAATATTACATTTCTTTTCATCCTTCCGGGGTATATAATATCTAATTTTCATATTCAAATCTTATTAAGTCAAAAACTGTTGCTTGTTTTGTTGACGATTTTTAGTTAGATGTTATTGTATTGGATTATAAAGTTTTTTATAGGAAAAAAGAAAAAGTGTGTATAAATGCCATAGTTAACAGGTAAATAACCTAAAATAATAAAAAACTATAAAATAATGTTTGACTCTTTTTGTACGCCGGACAGGATTCGAACCTGTGGCCCTCAGCTTAGAAGGCTGATGCTCTATCCAACTGAGCTACCGGCGCATTTATCAAGATTACAAAATTAAGAGTTTTTTCTTTAGCTTACAAGACTTTTTTCAAAATATATTTGATTTATCTGTCGATTTTGGCTAATTTTGTACTTGGGTCAAGTCCCGTGCGGCTAAGTCTTGCCTAACCCCGCCAGGTCCGGAAGGAAGCAACGGTCGGTATGTCCTTAGGGTGCCACGGTCAACTTGACCTTTTTTTTTTACTTTTTTAATGAATTACTTAGTTTTTTATCAAATATATTGGTTATTTTAGTAAGTTTTTAATAACTCTTTTATAAAAAAGAGATTTAGTATTTAAATTTTATATAATGAAAAAAGAAATAATCATTAATTCTACACTCAATGAAGAACGTATTGCCATTACTGAAGATGGCAAACTGGCTGAACTTTTCATTGAGTTACCCGACAAAGAAAGGTCAATCGGTAATATTTATTTAGGCAAAGTTACCAGAATTGTTCAGGGGATTAATGCCGCTTTTATTGATATTGGCTTGAAGCAGGATGCTTTTCTTCATTTCTCTGATATTGACCAGTCAATGGAAAATATGATAACAGACGAAGAAGACGAACAACAAGAACCTCCTAAAAGACAAAAAAGAAAAAAGAAAGGGCTAAAAGATACTCCTGAAACAGAGGAGACACAGACAAAATCTGATAATACTTCAATTGCGTTACGCAAACAGAATGTTGCTAAAACAAGCTCAAAACCAAAGGCGAGTTTCGTAACCAGAAAACTTGGCAAATTCAATATTAACATTGAACCGAAACAAAATGTAATAGTTCAGATTGTACGCGAAGCTTACAGTTCCAAAGGTGTTAAAGTTACAACAAAAATCGGTTTGCCCGGTAGATACACTGTTCTTATGCCATTTGAAAACTCTATAGGTATTTCAAGAAAAATTACTTCTTTTCACGAAAGAAAAAGACTTAGATACTTGGCAAGAACCGTCCTTCCAATGGATTGCGGTTGTATCATCAGAACTGCGGCATTAAATAAAAACGATGCGGAATTGCTCAATGACTGGAAAAGTCTTCTTGAAGTTTGGAGAGAAATTGAAGTAAAAGTCAAGAAGATGGAAACCCCAGGTTTGCTTTATCAGGACTTGAAAATCGCAACTTCCATAATCAGGGATTTGTTCACTCCGGAAGTAAAAAATGTTGTTGTTGATTCAAAAAAATTACATAAGGAAATAATCACTTATTTAAAATCTTTTTCTCCTCATTTGGTAAATAAAGTTGAATTATACAATGGCAAAGTTCCTATCTTCGATAAGTTCGGAGTGGAAAAAGAGCTTGAATCTACGTCAAAACGAAAAGTATATCTTAAAAGCGGCGGTTCTGTTGTCATTGACCAAACCGAAGCTATGGTTATTGTTGATGTTAACTCCGGGAAATCCACTTCAGAAGACAAACACGAGGAAAATGCATTATTATCTAATCTTGAAGCGGTAAAAGAAATTGCCAGACAAATTCGCTTAAGAGATATAGGCGGTATGGTTTTAATTGAC
>CAZEHW010000174.1:0-7850 GCA_964511865.1 uncultured Hyphomicrobiales bacterium
TAAAAACGACCGAGAAGATTTCCGTGGTATATAATATCGGAATTCATTTTTAATTAAGACCAAATTATATTTTTAATAGCCACGAACTTTATATAAGAAGTCGTGGCTATTACTTTTTAAATTATTATCACTTTCGAGTGCTTTCCGATTACAACAATATAAACACCTCTTACCCAGTTTGAAATATCAATTGAAATCTCCTGATTATTTACTGTTTGCTGATATATCTGATTTCCCAATAAATTGTAAATTTTTATATTGAGGTTTCTAAATGAAAAATCATCTTTGAATATGACTGTGAGTCTGTCTTTATCAACTTTTTTTATATTGAAAGGTAAATTTATTTCATAATTATTATTTTCTGGTATTTTATTGATAATTGGATAAAATCTCAAAGCTGCGCCATCAGTACTGTCAATATTATCAAGTGCATCGCTAACAGAATCAAATAAGTGATAATTCTGAAATTCTAACTCAAAAACAGGAGATAATAAAAAAGATGAATCATAGAGAGATCCATATGTTCCTGATCTATAAAGAATATATGTTCCAAATATTTGTTCAAGTTCTTGGAATCCATTTTTAATACTAGTAAATGTAGAACTAATATCCTGCCAGTATAATGTTGAGTTTATTTTTTCAATATCAAAGACATAAATATCCATTTTAAAAGCATATCCCTTTTTGGCATACCATTTCCCAAATGTTGGAGATTTATAACAGGAATCTACCATAATTGAATCAGGATTGTAAAAAATATCTTCGTTAGGATAAACCATTTTAAGACAATCATTGATATTTTGCGAATAAATAGGGCAAACCAAAGTTAGGAAGATTAAAAAAGAGAAAATTATTTTAAATATTTTCATAACAAACTCCTCAAAGAATGAAATATTATTTAATTGAAAGACACAAAAAACAGCAAAAGGTTTCACTTTTTTTTAAAAAAAGTTTTAAACCAAGAGCAAAGAGCAAACCAAAACACCCGAAAAACAAACTAAATATTTACAAAGCGAAACTTTCTATAGCGAACATAATAAATAAAATATACAAAAGCAAGTAATTCTAAAAAAATAATTTAGAGAATTGAAACATTATTTAATATAAAGACACAAAAACCGAAAAACATCTCACTTTCAAAAAATATATTAAACTCATTAAACTATATTAACGGTTATACTTCCCTGCCTTGGATAGATAATTTCACTGTTTTTTGTCTTCGTTCGGACAATAAATTCGTATTCTTTAATATCCGCATCAAAAATTGATTTAGATACTGCAAACTCAATAATATCATCCATAGCAAATTCAAAATGCTTGATGGATATTCCATCATCAGATTTAATTTTAAAATTGTCCTGTTTGATGAAAACAGAGAACTGAACAGGTTTTATAAATCTGAATTCTACAAAATCGCCCTCCTGAAGTCTGTGTGCAATATCACATCTGAAAAATAATCTGTTGTTTCCAGATGCAAACCAAACTCTGTGCAATATTTCGCCAACCTGATGCATAGCCGAGCCGGAAGATGAAGCATCGAAATAACCTGCATCTATCCATTTTTCCGAATCTGTTATTTTTCCGTCAATCACCGGTTGAACATCACCATTCTGCTGGACTACAGCCGCCTTGACTGATTCTGAACCAATAGGAACATTAACTTCTGAAGGTATTTCCAGATTTAATATCTGATAAATATTAGCGATATGCCATCTGAATAATACATCAAAATCAGACTTATTTTCTGCCTGATGTTCGTCACCATACCACCAAAACCAATCGGAACCCTCAGCAATATAAACCTCCTCCATTGCTTTATTGTAATCTTCGATGCTAATATAGTTTTTCATTTCTTCAAGTTTACTCCGAACCTTAGCAAGCATTGTCCATGCCGCTAATTCTTCTTTATGCCCAATCCAGATTTTAAAATTAGCATTAATCCACGAACCTGCCCTGATGTGTTTTATCGGTTCGAACAACTTGCAATGCTCAGATTGAGCGGCTTCGCTGAATGTTGTGGTGGTCAAATCTTCAGACGAACTGAGAATCCTAAATAATTCTCTTTGAAAGTGAATACCATTTTGATAATAGAACTCCCAACAATTCTCGCCATCCAAAATAATTGGAACAACTGCTGAATCGAGACATTTCTCTCCAAATCTGTTAACAAGTTCAGACCGAATATTTCTCAATCTGTTGCAAAAATCTCTTGCGGCATCAAGCTGGTCCCATCTGGAATAGACAAAACCGATTGCATCAGATAAATTGTGGTCACGGAAAAATACTGTGATATCACCTTTTTGACCTTTATATTTCATAGGGAAATATTTCATAATCGGGTCATATTTATCCTTCAAACTTGCTGATAAAACTTCCTCATCGCTTGCAGTCCATTTCAATCCGTTTTCAATCATCATCTCCAAAACCTGATTTGAAAGTGAACCTTCGGAGGGCCACATTCCTGATGGTATAAAATTATAATTCTCATTATAATAATTTATTGCTCTTACTATTTGAACATTAGCATCTTCAGGATGTAGAAAGATTTCTTCAGGCATGGGATAATTAGGTAAAGCTTCCTTGGCAGACTCAGAATCACATAGTAAAGGAAGAATAGGATGATACATTGGAGTACAACATAATTCCAATTGTCCCAAGTTTTTTAAAATTAACATTTGTTGTTTTATATTTCTCAAAACATCAATATGGAGTGAGTTCACAACAATCTTTTCTTCTTCCGAAAAGTCTCTCCCTTTTTCAAACAAACGATTTACAGCCCTGTTTTCCCTGCTAAGATATCCAAACCAAGTCAGATTATACCAAACCTGCAAATCCCTCCAATCTTTTGGGTCAAAAGTCTGCAGAGCCATCCCGACATTTTGTCCCATCATAAAAAGCTCATTAAACCTTGGATAAGGTTTTATCATATTCTCATAATTACACAGAAAGAACAAACGTAATATCTGGCGTTTGTCATCCTCGGATAAGTCTGTTGCTTTTTTTAGTGTCAGTTTTTGGATTTTATCATTAATTTCTCCCTTAATATAGCTTTCTATCTGCATTGTAAGAGATGGAACAAGATTAATTGTTTGCTTGAGTTTTGGAAATTCATGGAAAAGCATTGGCAAATCCAAATAATCCTTAACTCCATGCAATCGCACCCAAGGTAAAATCAATTCATCATTCTTAATATAATGCGGTTGATGAAAATGCCACAAAATCGCTACTTTTAAAGGTTTCATATCATACTATCCTTAATCTATTTATAATTAATTGAAAAAATAAAGTAGGCAATTTATATTCCAAAATTATAACTGCACATTTCTTCATCTCTCACCTCACAATCTCGAATTTGTAATCTATGATTTGCCGAGGATAAACAACCGAGACATAATACGTTCCTGGAGGAAATCCGGAAATATCAACAGTGATAGAATCCGAAAATGGTTTAATATTATCAAATTCTTTTATGATTGCTCCATAAAGATTTGTTATGTTAATCTTTAATGGGATTAAACCTTGTGTGATTGGAATTGTGATTTTATCCTCCGATGGATTGGGATATATTTGTTTGTATTGTTCTTCTTCCGGATTTTGAACATCAGTCGTAGTCCATTTAGCATTTAATAAATATAGTTTATTTCCTCCACCTATAATGAATTGGGTAGAATCCTTCAATATATCAAAACTATTTAGTGAACCGAAAGGGGAGTTATATGTATAGAAATTAGTAAAATTATCAATTTTCCAGATTGTAGTATGTAATTCTAAACCAGAACCTCCTGAAGAAATCAAAAAATCACTTCTAGGTGAAAATTTAACCTGTATATAACCATTTTCCATCTCAGAATGCTTAAATGTTTTCAGTAAAGTTTTAGAATTTATATCCCACACCTTAATAATTCCGTTTTCATCAGCCGATGCAATGTATTTGCCGTCAGGACTTATTGATATATCAGAAATTTGATTTTCAATGGTTCCTAATCTTGATATATTAATGAAAGTTGATAAATCCCATATTTCTACATATCTTTGGCGATTATTTACAGGCCCGCTTATTGTTATTATCGTAAATATATTATTTTCCTTGGATATTTCAAATGCAATATTTGATAAACTTATTTCTATGTATTTAACTACTTCACCAGTATTAATATCGAATTTACATATTTTCCCTAAATCCCAAATCCCAATGATGTAATCTTCATCATAAGATTTAATATGTTCAATCATAATATTTTCAAATACATGAATTGTATCTGTAGTCAAATAATCCCAGACAATTATTTTATCATCATCATAAGAAACTATCAGCTTCGTGCCATCCTCCGAAAAAGTGAAATACCTGCATGCAGTATTACTAATTTTAAATTGCTTTACTTGTTCACCGGTATTTCTATCAAAGATATACACACCACCGCCTAAAGCAACGGCAATATTTTGCTGGTCAGGTGTAAATTGTACCTGATATATGGGATAACCTAATTGCCAAAGGTCTTTCGTCCAGACCGTATCAGGAAGTGGTTCCTGCGACTGTACCTGCTCCAGCCCTGAGATGACGAGAATGAATAAAGCGAAGATTAAAATTTTTGTTTTCATATTATATCCAATCATAATTGTAATAATCGTCATCTTCCCATTTTATAGGATTATTGTGGATGTATTGACGTATTTTATATAAATCTATATCATTCCGTATTATATGTTCGTAGTAATTGCGTTGCCAAACGGGGATGGCAGGTGTTTGACGTAAATTATTTATTTGTTTTGTAACCGTCGCCTTATATAATTTCACAATAGTTGGGATTGTATTTTTTGTTGATTTGCCAAATAATTCCTCTTGGCGTAGGGGCACATTGCAATGTGCCCCTACGTCGGGTGGTTCAATTATTATAATGCCATGAATATGGTTCGGCATAATTACAAAATAATCTAAATTAATGTTTTTTCTAATCGCTTTTGTTCTTACCCATTCGGTTCTTGCTATATGACCGAATTCATTCAATATCATTTCTCCATTTCGAATTTTCCCAAATATGCATTTCTTTTCAAATGTACAAATCGTAATATAATACCAATTCGGTTTGGAATAATCATATCCCTTGATTCTGATTGATTTTCTGTTCTGTTTGATGAAATCATTCATTTTTCTTTGGTGCAGGTTCCGAACCTGCCCCAAACACGTATTTTATGCGATTGTAATATCTTTGCTTAAATAAACATCCTGAATCAAATTCAATAACTTCACTCCTTCAACCATTGGTCTTTGAAATGCTTTGCGACCTGAAATCAAACCGGTTCCGCCTGCTCTTTTGTTGATAACAGCAGTTACACAGGCGTCACCGAAATCATTTTTACCTGAAGCACCACCGCTGTTAATCAATCCTGCTCTGCCCATATAACAATTTGCAACTTGATAGCGACACAAATCAATTGGATGATCTGACGTAAGTTCGGAATAAATTCTTTCATCGTACATACCATATTTGCCTTTGGCATTCAAAGCTTTGTATCCACCATTATTTTCAGGTAACTTTTGCTTGATAATATCAGCTTGAATAGTAACACCAAGATGATTTGCCTGTCCGGTTAAATCTGCGGAAACATGGTAATCTTTATCTTGTTTGAATGCAGAATTCCTGAGATAGCACCACAAAACAGTAGCTAAACCAAATTCGTGTGCTAAATGAAAAGCTTCAGCAACTTCAATTATTTGTTTGTTACTGCCTTCAGAGCCAAAATAGATTGTTGCTCCAACTGCTGCTGCACCCATATCATATGCCTGTTCAATATTTCCAAACATAATTTGGTCATACGAATCAGGATAGCTTAGTAATTCGTTATGATTAATTTTCACTAAAAATGGAATTTTGTGAGCATATTTCCTTGACATCATACCTAAAACACCAAACGTGGAAGCAACAGCATTACAGCCTCCTTCAATAGCTAGTTTGATGATATTTTCCGGGTCAAAATAAATGGGATTCTTAGCAAAACTTGCACCAGCGGAATGTTCAATCCCCTGGTCAATCGGTAAAATTGACATATATCCTGTCCCTGCTAATCTTCCATGATTAAACATCCATTGTAAATTGCCTAGTACTCTATTGTTTCTGTCGGAAAGCGAATAAACTTTATCAACAAAATCAGATGATGGAAGTGATAATTGTTCCTTCGGAATTTTTGGGTTTGTAAAGTTTAACAACTCGTCCTTTTTATCTCCTAAATACTCGAGAATTTCTTCATTCATAACCATACTCCTTTATAAAATCATAAAATATTTATTTTGCATATTTGCTGTCTTCGTAAAAATTTATAAACATCAACTCATTAATTTTATTAAACTCATTAAACTCATAAATCTCATTAAACTAAATAAACTTATTAAACTCATTAAACTGATTTAAATACAAATATAATACTTAGCTATACAATAAGAAATTTTTTTTTCGTATTAATTTTTAGTTAAGAAAAAAAATCATATATTTCGTTATGAATAAAAAAGATAAGATAAAATATTTGAAAAATATATTTCTCATAGGAGTTATGTTTGTTGTGATAACCAATGCCAAAGCACAACAACACTGTTATGATTATATGTTGCTTGATGGTTCAGAACAGCTTGTTACTTTCGGTATGGATACTACAAAGAACTGGTGGGCTATTACTGAACCATTCTCAGGTAATTACAGATTAGTAATTAATGGTTTTCATACCAATGACTACAAGGAAATCCGACAACTTATTTTTTCTCCGAATGGCAACAAATGGGCATTTTTCGGCAAGGATAATACACAATGGTATTTAAATACAAACGATACAATATTTGCCATACCCGGAAGTGATGCCGGACAAATTGAATTCAGTCCTAATTCTCAAAAAATGATTTATTCCTATTTTGAAGGTTTTGAAGAAATTATTATAATCGGCGATAGAAAAACAAGAGCATACCAACGTGATTACGAGAATAATTCAAAGATTTACTTGAGCAACAATGCTGAAAAATTTGCATGGGTTTCGAGACGTGGCAGTGGATATACTATCAATATTAATGGGATTGAATCAGATGTTTATGATGAAATAAAACCAATTGGTTTTTGGTATGATGGACAAATGCTTTATTCCTGCCGAAGTTGGAATTTATGGGAAATTTTCAAAGGAACTGAGTCAATCTCTGAAAATTATACTCAGATTTTTGAAACTGCTTTAAATATCAAAGGTGATGTAGCAGGTGTTTTAGCAAGTGAACAATCGGGAAAACAAGTTGCAGTTCTTTTTTCTGATGAATATTACGAACCTTTGATCGGTAGCAGATATGACTATGTTTCAAATTTAAAATTGCATCCTTTTTTACCTATGATAGCATATAATGCGAATTTGTATCAGGTCGGATTTGTAGTATTTAATAATACTGAATACACCGGAGGCAAGGAACAGACAGGAACTCCTGAGTTTACTTATGACGGTGAAGATTTATATTATTTAGCATGTGATTTTCTCTGCTTTGTGAATGTGAACGGCAGAAAATATCCACTTAATAATGAAGTTTTTCTGGATAGGTATTATGCAAAAAAATCAGGTAGCAATACTATTTGTTATGTTACGAGTTCATCAATGATAGTACGTGATATCGAATCAAATGAAATGTATGCAGGTATGATGGTTGATAATCTGATTTCACCAAGATATAACTGGAGAACTGAGAGTTATGAAACTTTAGGGAGCATAGGAAATAGATTATATTTGATGACCTGCAGGTTTTAATGAAAATTACCCCATTGCAATTGATTCCAATGAGGTAATTATTCTTTTCACTTTTCACTTTTCACTTTTACCTCCCCCTATATTCA
>CAZEHW010000175.1:0-7757 GCA_964511865.1 uncultured Hyphomicrobiales bacterium
TAAAAAACGATAAAAAAGATAAAAAACGATAAAAAAGATAAAAAAAGATAAAAAAGATAAAAAAGATAAAAAACGATAAAAAAGATAAAAAAAGATAAAAAAATTAAAAAATTAAAAATGCAGTGAATTTGGTGAAACTAACTTTTTTCAACCCGATAATTCCTTAATTGATAAAGAATTATAAAATCCCTGAATTTCACCTCTGATTTCACTCCCTTTTTGTTCTTTGATATAAAATAAAATCGAGTTGCTTAGGCAATTGTTAATTTTTAATTGATTAAGAGCTTACTCTTTCACTTCAACAAAATCTTTGAATTCACCTATCCTCCAGCCGGTCTTTTTTTCAATTGTATCACAGAACTTAACTAAAAAAGGTTTTGTCCGCAATTTGGTTGGGTCAAATTTAACAGTCCAAATTTTATCTCTTTCGATTTTGTCTTTCATCACTAAAGGATGTTTCCCTTTGAATGGTGTTAGTTCGTAAGCTGATGAATACCCGAAATCAAGTTCTTCAAGTTCTTCAATTTTTCGGTCAACATTTTCCTTATAGTAATTATGTGAAATTCTGATTTTTTTATATTGTGTCTTCGGCTGTCTGACCCAGCCATAGTGATAAACTTCGATGTCTGTTTGAATCGCTTTCAATAATTTTACAGAATTTCCCGATTTTTTCCTAAAACCTTGTGCATCTCCCCATGAAGTTACTTTTCCGGTATTCCTAAAAGCCCTGATTTCTCTTCGATACCATTGCCTTCCGACTCCTGTATAATCATATGAACCATAAAAATGTCTGTACCTGAAAAGCAAAGCATCAACATTGGCTTTTGAATCTGCATGAGCAATTTTTTCTAATATCAAATCTCTGTCTTTCTCGTGCAAAACCTCATCTGCCTGAAGATAAATGCACCAGTCCCCCCTACAGTTCTCAAGAGCAAGATTGGTTTGCTGTGAATAGACTAATCCATTTTTTTTCAAATTGGGGTCCCAGACAGTTTCTATGATTTTAATTTTGGGATTATTTATGCTTTTTAGAACTTCGATAGTATCATCTTCTGATTTACCTGCGGCAACAACGATTTCATCACAAATCGGAAGAAGTGATTCTAAGGATTCCAAAATTGGATATCCAAAAATCATAGCATTTCTAACGAAAGTAAATCCTGAAATAATCATAATGAACCAAAAAAAGTGGATGTTTAAAAAGTAAAAAAGAATTTGTTAAATGTCATTCCGAACGAAGTGAGGAATCCAGCATTCATGCGGTTTCTGGATTCTTCACTTCACTTCGTTTCGTTAGAATGACACTTTTAAAACATTTCCAAAAATTTGAAAATTTTACTAAATCTCAACAAGCTCGTCAGGAGCTTTAGTGATATGCTTACCGCCATTTTTTGTTACAAGTATATTGTCTTCAATCCTTAAACCAAATTTACCCGGCAGATAAATACCCGGTTCGATTGCTAATACACTATTTTCCGGAACTATCTGGTCGTGCAATCTAAATGTGATAGTCGGTTTTTCGTGAGTTTCAATTCCGATACCATGACCTAAAGAATGCTGAAAATATTGACCATATCCCTCTTTTGTGATGATGTCACGTGCATAAGCATCGAGATTTTTTCCATTCATTCCGGGACGTACATTAGCAATTGCTTCTTCCTTAGCTGTGTTTAATATTTTATAAATTTTCTTTTGTTCTCTTGTTGCTTTACCAACAACAAACGCACGAGTAATATCACTGCTATATCCATTAACCTTACAGCCGAAATCCAATAGAACTACATCATTAGCTTTTATTACTCTGTCGCTGGGTTTACCATGTATTAAAGCACAACGGGGTCCGCTGACAACAATGATAGGAAAAGCATCTTCTTCTGAACCAAGTTTACGTGTCCTATATGCAATTTCCAGAGCAATATCCTTCTCAGTCATACCCGGCTTAACCATCTTTAAAATTCTATCATAGACCGAAAGAGCTATCTCACATGATTTTTCGATATTGGCTAATTCTTCAGGTGCTTTTGGCATTGTAAATGGTTCTACAATGCATGGTGCAGGTTTAAATTTCAAAGGTCTTACTAGATTTCTAATATTCACAGCTTCCGAATATGCAATCCTGTCTGCTTCGAAAGCTACAGTAATTACACCTTTTAAAAATCTCTTTTTTGCTAAATAATCCCATACATCACGGGAAATATGAGTATGTAAATTTTCAAGATTATATAATTCATCCTTTATCTGCTCTTCGTACCTGTCATCGGTAACAAAATGAATTTCTTCGGGAGTTATAAAAAGTGTACCGGCTGTGCCCGAAAAGTTTGTCAGGTAACGAATATTCGGTAAATATGTTACTACAAGAGCATCAACCTTTAAATCTTCCAAAGAAAATCTAATTTGATTCAAACGCATATCCACAATAGATGGATAACCTGTTTTAATTTCTTCTGTAATCGCTTTTTTCTTTGCCATAGTATTTAATTATTATTTATTTTACAAAGTAATTTGGAGATTCCTTAGTTATTATGACATCATGCGGATGAGATTCCTGCAATCCCGCAGTAGTCATCCTGATGAACCTTGCTTTCGTTTGCATTTCAGAAATATTAGCACATCCGCAATACCCCATTGAAGAACGCAAACCGCCTATGATTTGATAAATAGTGTCTGATACAGGACCTTTATAAGGCACTCTGCCCTCGATACCTTCAGGAACAAGTTTAGTTATCTCGGCTTCCACGTCCTGAAAATATCTGTCTGCTGAACCCTGGTTCATTGCTCCGAGTGAACCCATGCCTCTGTATATCTTATAAACCCTGCCTTCGTACCGGACTTTTTCACCCGGACTTTCTTCATGTCCTGCGAATATACTGCCTATCATTACAGTATCAGCACCACCTGCAAGAGCTTTTGCTATATCACCGGTTTGTTTGATACCACCATCGGCTATAATAGGAATATTCGCTTTTGATGCTACTGAGTAAACTTCCATTATTGCTGTAAGCTGAGGTACGCCAACACCGGCTATTACTCTTGTTGTACAGATAGAACCGGGACCAATACCGATTTTCAATCCGTCAACACCTGCATCTATCAGGAATTTTGCCGCTTCGGCTGTACCGATATTACCCGCTATTAATTGTATTTTCGGAAAAGTTTTCTTGATATTTTTAATAGTTTCGATAACACCAATAGTATGTGCATGTGCAGTATCAATGAAAATAGCATCGGCTCCTGCTTGCAATAATGCCGCTGTTCTTTCCATTGTATCACTTGAAACGCCTATACCTGCTGCTACTCTCAATCTACCCTGCTCATCTTTGCAGGCATTCGGATGTTTTTTCTTCTTTTGAATATCTTTGAATGTAATTAATCCCTTTAAAACATTATTCTCATCTACGACAGGCAGTTTCTCAATTCTGTGTTTTTGTAAAAGGAATTCGGCTTCTTCCAATGTGGTTCCTACAGGAACTGTTCTCAGTTGCCCCTTTGTCATAGTCTCGCTTATTTTAGAATTAGGGTCAGGATTAAACCGCAAATCTCTGTTTGTTATTATGCCGATTAATTGTTGATTATCATCAACAACAGGAATACCGGAGATATGAAATTTAGCCATTAAATCCATTGCATCCTTCAGCTTTTTATCGCTTGTTAAAGTAATTGGATTACGAATCATTCCGCTTTCAGAACGTTTTACTCTATCAATGTGTTCTGCCTGTTTGCCAATTGACATATTCTTGTGAACAACACCTATTCCGCCTTCACGGGCTATTGCAACTGCCATTTCTGCTTCGGTTACAGTATCCATTGCGGCACTAATCAGTGGTATATTCAATTTTACAGTATTTGTCAGACGAGTTTCCAAATTTGCATCTCTGGGTAAAACCTCAGAATAAGCAGGTACAAGTAAAACATCATCGTATGTTATTCCTTCTCCAATTATTTTATTTTTAATTTCCATAAAGTATTTTCTTTTCTAATTAAAAAATTATATTTGGTAAACCTTTTATCTTACTTTCAAAATAAGAATTTTGAAAATTTGCAATAAATTAAGTTACAAAATTAAGTATAATTATTTACATAGATATAATCTACTTCAAATGTGAACAATAATTAACTTTGACTAATTTCTTATTTCTGCCTGCTAAAAAATTGTAAGTCTTTATTTAACTATCAATTATTAAATTTTTTAAGATTAGCAATTTGACATTTTGGTAGATATTAGAAAACTATCATTCCATTTTTCTAACTATAAATTTTCTTACCAATACCCTATTATCTATCAGCATTTGAATAAAATAAACTCCATCATTCAACTCGGATATATTCACAATACTCCGCCCTTCTTCAATATCTTTTGGACAATTCTGTAAGCATCCCAAAATATCAAAAACCTTGATATCGCTTATTAACATATCGTAAATTATCGTAACCTGTTCCGATGCAGGATTTGGGATAATGTTGATATTCTCATCAAATCTTTTATCATCAACACCTGTTCCTTCTGTATAAGCTATAAGTGGAATTTTAAAGTAAAAGCTACATGGTGAGTAAGCAAATAAAGTATCAATGAATTTCCCTGAAATTGAAGTTCTAAATTGTACAATCAAGGGCAATGAATCACCGATTGGAATTTCCATGGGAAAAGTCATTTCTTTGCGATTGGTATCCAATACAGTAAATCCATTAATGCTGTCTATAATTCCAATCTCATTTATGGTCGATTTTCCTGATACAGACATATTTTTTAAATAAACAAGAGCTTCATACAAAGAATCAATTTTACAGTTTTCAAATAAAATCTTTTCTTCCGAATACGCAAGTTTTGGTAATGAAAATAAAATATAAACAGTCGTATCATTTCCTGCACAATCCGCAAAAGTAACGACTGCATAAGCATCCTCCCTGTTATCAATTATTTCCAACCTCCATGGTACGGTTTGCACTTCACAGGGCATGAAGTCTCCATGATACAAATTGTAATTATAACTTACATCAGTATGCAAATAAATACAACTCATATTTGTGCGATCCTGTTCGTCGTCCGGTTTGTCAGTAACATATTCAGTCTTCATGACATTTACAGTACCATCACTATCAAGTATCCACTTAGGTTCAGGTGGTAATGTGTCAATTATGGTTAAGTCTCCAAATACTGCTTGTGTTTGAAATAATTGTGTGTTAAACTTTCCATTATTTTGGATATATGCTGCAAATGGTTTATTGTTTCTTAGTTTATAAACACCTTCTCCCGGTGGTATAAAATGTTTGAGGTAATATTTTTTTCCACTATTTACGTTTTTATATGGCGTCCCCGGTGTCGGAGACAGTTCCTTTAATTTTATCCATTCATAAGTACCCGATATTACCTGCGCAAACTGCATTTCATCTGGTAATTCACCGGTTTCTGTACCTTCATAAATTAATAGTATATAATCATAAGGTGATAATTGAGAACCGCCAATTTTAAAAGATACTTCTTTCTGGTATTGTTCTAATGGGCTTAAATTTAGTTGTGCCGGATAATTATAGGATGTATCGTAGTCAGGTCCCTGATTATACATCACAACATTAATTGGCTTATCCCCGGATATTATAACAGGTCTTGCTGTTCCGGTATCCGATGGCATTTCCAGCCAGCCAATATCTTTAGTTCCGCCTGCTTTTTCAATATATCCGACCTGCTCATGGTCCCTGAATATTTTTGTTTTTGGCTCTTTTGCAAAGATTTTTAAGATAGGTTCGTTCTTTCTTCCATACAAAAATGGTATGAGGTATTCCGTGCCCCATGAGTTTGTCGGAATTTCAAATTCGGAAATTGCATCGCAAACTCCAGATGTTTCGGGAATAAATGCACAAGAATTCCCCGAAACCACGGCAACCGGTTTTGTTGCTTCAATTACAGTTCCTGTTAAATCATCTCCATATCCTTTTGTAGAAAGTTGTAGAAAGAAGCAAAACATCACCTCTATTCATCAAATATATGATTGAATCAGGCACTTCAGAAATATTTTTTATGATAAAGACCTTTGTCTTATCATAAGGCGCAGTTATTGTTGCTTCCCCAGGGAAATATTCGGTTTCATTGTTTGAATAATCGGGATGAGACGAAATAATATAATTCTTTCCGAGCTGAGGAACAGGCAATGCAAGAAAACCCGATGAATAACGATTTTGATTACCGGAAGAACAGTAACACGTAAAAGGTGCATCTGCAGAAATATGAATAGCAGATTTCGTAAAAACAGAATCCGGTAAGGGTTTTTCCCCATCTCCTTTTGCATAAACCTGCCCTATTGAAGCAGGTATTGTAAATTCAATGAAATCGTTAGGAATTGAAACTATGCTTTTCTCGAAACCCTTCCCTACGACCGAAACCCTTACCGTAGCTTTAGTTGCTGTATAAATATAAAGTTTAATTTCATTTTTGTATTCCAAATCCTGTCGTGAAGGTATTGGAGAAAATGTGCATTCCATGCCATATCCACCTCCAAGCAACTTCGGCAAACCCTCAACAGCAACATCCTTTGAGTTCAGATTTAGTGTAGCAACTAATATTATACAACCAACCAAGTACAATTTTTTCATAGTTTCTCCAAATTTGTCAATCTAATACTTATATAACACATAAAACTGCAAAATGTTACACTTTTTTATTAAAAAAGTGAAAATATATTTTCACGAATGGTTCCGCAAAGTTTTTGTCGGAATTTGAATTGGAAGACAGTTCCGCAGAGAATTTTCTTAAATATATCAATTATCAATTAACTTAACCAGCTTCTTTGTTTCGGTTAAACCATTCACAGATATGGTACAAAAATAAACACCGCTTGACATTTTTAAATCTGAGGAATTGAATTTTATTGAGTGTTGTCCCGAATCAAGATATTCATTTCTTAGAACAGCAATTTCGTTACCAAGTAAATCCGAAATAATGATTTTTGCAATACCGGACTTTACTAAATTGAAATTTATTTCCGTTTCATCGGTGAAAGGATTAGGCATAATGTCTAATAAAATCTGCTTTTGATATTTTGGATTATTTTCTTCGACAGGAGTTTCATCAGCGAGGAGAATGGAGATACCAGCGTTGGTACCAACCCAAAAATTACCATCAACATCTCTATTAATTGATTGAACACAATTATCCAATAATCCAGAGTTATATTTGCTATATACAATCCAATTTACTCCATCATACTTACCAAGTCCAATTTCTCTAAATCCAACCCACCAATTGTTAATACTATCAACAAAAATTAAATTTACATAGTTATCCGGTAAATTTGAATTTTGAGTATTAAAGGTTGTCCAACCATTACCATCAAATTTTGAAATTCCGAAACAACCTTTACCGAGGTTTTTTGATCTAACCCAAATATTATCCAATGTGTCTATCAGAATTATTGAGATTCTTGGGTGATAATTGTTAAAATAATTATACCATTCATTTGGAAATTTGTAGTCAATCCAATTAGTATCGTTATATTTAACTATATGCTTATCAGTACAAATCCATTTGTTACCTTTACTATCAATTGCCAAAGAATTAATATCATTATCTGCAATTACAGAATTCGGATAGTGAAAAACAGACCATTTATTACTATCTAATTTAACAATATCTTTTTTGGTAATAAACCATTTTGAATTATTATTATCAATAATCATTGAATAAGTAATATTATCAGGTAATTGTGAGTTTGTGGTATCGAAGTATGCCCAATTAACACCATCAAAACGTACCACTCCTTTTATTC
>CAZEHW010000176.1:0-7647 GCA_964511865.1 uncultured Hyphomicrobiales bacterium
GTTTACTTCCTCCACCAGCTTACGCAGGTGGTTTCAAGTTAGGAATTTATGAAAAGAGATTAATTGTAATAAGCTTCCTTTAAGAATATGATTAATATTCATCAATCAAAAAAGCGGAGTATACTTACCACATGAAAATAAAAGTTACACAACTAGAAAATCTTACTAAAAAAGCATTAAAAAAATACGGCTACACGCCAAAAGAAATTAGAATAATAAAAGACATACTAATGTATGCACAACTTAGAGGTAATAATCAGGGAATAGTAAAATTAAATGGTAAAGGGATTCCAAGAAGAGCGGAGGGACAAAATCCAATAATAACAAAACAAACAAAAGTTTCAGCTCTCGTTGACGGAAATGCCACGCATGCTATGGTTGTGATGGACTTTATTACCAATCTTGCAATCAAGAAAGCAAAAAAAGCAGGTATAGCCATAGTTGGTAATTTCAATACATCTGAATCAACAGGGGCTATCGGGTACTATGTTAATAAAATTGCTAAAGAAGGTTTAATAGGGCTTGCATTTTCATCTGCGCCATTTCAAACTACGGCACCTTATGGATCATCAGAGGCTAAATTTTGCACAAATCCAATTGCTTATGGCATTCCAACAGAAAATGATCCAATAGTTTTAGATATGACTACGTCAGCAATGGCATATTACGGTTTAATTGAAGCAAAAACCACAGGAAAAGATGTTCCTGAGGGTACAGGCTATGATGCACAAGGAAACCCCACAACTGATCCTGCTGCTATTATGGCAGGCGCATTAAACACAATGTCAGGTAAAAAAGGATCCGGTTTGGCTATGTTCGTACAAATTATTTCCGGGGTTTTGTTAGGTGCAGATTCATTCAATAACAGCAGCAACAATGCCGGAAATATAGTTATAGCCATAAATCCTGAAATATTTAAACCTGCGGATACCTTCAGAAAAGAAGTTTCAGAAATGGCAGCCAAAGTTAAAGATTCCACAAAACTTGCAGGTGTAGAAGAAATATTCGTCCCGGGAGAGCGGGGAAACAGGTATACTGCTGAAGCAATAACCTCAGGAGAAATAGAAATCGAAGATAATCTTTTAAATGCGCTAAAGGATGTTGTAAGAAAATAGTGTTTGAGACTAATTAGCTTTTTTTATCTGATACCACTAGCTTACACTAGGCATATGCTGTAGTTTCTTTGCTTTGCAAGGCCTTGCAGGATTAAGCTACCACCACCGACCAATTTAACAGGTAGTTTTATAAAGTATTTTTAATGTTTTAAAAAAAGGGATTGGTTTGGAAACCAGCCCCTTTATGGATTATTGTTCTATTATTACTGGCAATTTTTTCCTACTAATTCACTTGTCAGCATCAGAACTCTGGATAGATCCTTACTGCTACTTGCATTTTGAAGTTGATCCCACAATTCGGAGCAAGCATCAGCATTGTTTGTGTTTGTCTCAGTCGCTTCTAGATCCGGCGTCACAATGTTTTGTTCAGGAACATCAAGCTCAACATAACTGTACAATCCATTTGTGAAAGTAAATAAATATTTCACAACAGTTCCCTGACCAACATATCCGACATAGGACTCACCAGAACCTGGAACGATTTCAAATACCTGATGCCCCGATGCCCAATCAATTTCCTTGTGTCCTGCGCGGAAGTTTGTAGCTATATTTTGTAATCCCTCCATTGGAGCTTTGTAGCGAGCAAATACGAATTTATTGTATTGTCCACTAGTCACATCATCCGCATTAACTATCCCCATACCAACAATGCTTTGTGACGATCCCTTAGGCGTTAATGGAGTAACATAATATTGACCTGCAGCTTCACCAGAAAGACTCACGACAGTGAATTCGCTTTCATTGCCTAAGTTTGGCGATTTTGCATCATCAGTTGCATCGTAACCATACTCACTTACAAGCCAGCTAATGAAACCATGTCCTGTGGTTAGACTTTTTCGTTGTGCTTCCGCTAAACTTATCGGATAAACCGGGCCGTATATGCCTTTAGCATCTTCAGCGTTTTGATATATATTCATATTTCCGTATTGGTCAAAGACCGCAATTCCTGCAGGATACCTTATAAGTGATAATCCTCGTGTTTTCTGCAGCGGTACTACAATACGCGCTTCGTTATTCAAGCAGTCACCATAAATATCATCGAGGTCAATATAATAGGTGATATCTTTTGATTTTACTAGAGAAGATATACTATTCCACCACGTTCCATGCTTTATTGAATTCATGAAAATATCGCATGTATATTCTTGCCCTGATTCAGTGACTACGACGACACCTTTAGTCGTTGTTGCCCATGAATTTGCATCAGCAATAGCAGTCCACCTATTCCCATTTTCTTCGTCATAAATTGCTGTCACATTTATCAATGTTGCACCTTGCGTATCACCTTGTACGATTGGAAGATACTCCTTCGCTACAGGGTATGGCATGAACCTTGCGTCGAATCCTGAAATGAAATCGGATTGATCAAGAGGTAATTCCACAACAGTACTCTTTAGCGAGTTTGCGCGGGTGTACATATATGTGAACTGCAGTCTAAAGAATAATATTGCTACCACAATCAGGAACAGAGCCACAGGTATGGAATTTCCGCCTTCATATTCTTCAAAAAAGTATGCCGCCCCTACAAAAGCCCATATTGTAAGCCACAATGGCCACAAATATGCATTGAAATAATACAAATCTCCGGCTAACGAGGGTGAGGTAATGCCTAGCACGACGTTTAAAACAAACCACCCTACTGTAACAAGTGCAAACTTCAAAAGCGATGTCTTGTTCATTTTTCCTCTTTTCAATGTAGTTTAGATTTCAGTATTATAGGATGTTTGCGAACGTTTTTCAACTTTTCGAATTTTTATCTTTTGCTACATTACTCACATTTTTACATTTAAATGCCTACATACCTTAGGTTCTAATTCCAACCTGATATAATTAAACTATTATGAAAATTTGTGTTTTTGGCGATAGCGTTACATTTGGCGGTTATATAAAAAATAACTGGACCAATTTGCTACGATGGCATCTTGAAATAATGAATATTGAAAATGTTGAATTCTATAATTTAGGTATTAATGGAAATACATCACAAGATATTTTAGACAGATTTGAAATTGAAGCTGCTGCTAGAGAACCTGATAAAATCGTTTTTGCTTTTGGTGTAAATGGCTCAGCCTATATTTTTCATACTAAGAAACCGCTTGTAGATGAACCTGATTTTAAAAATAATCTTTTATCACTTATAAAAATGGCAAAAAAGTTTACTGATGATATAACTTTTATTGGGTTAGTACTGGGCGATGATAGCATACTTAAACCATATCCTGAAAGTACTAAAGGCAAATCATATACACACGTAAGAACTAAAATATATGACGCAATTTTAAGAAATACCGCAAGTGAAAATGTATGCAAATACGTTTATCTATACGAGAGTCTGGATTTTAAAGATTTTAGCGATGGATTACATCCTAATAAAATGGGTCATAAAAAATTATTTGATGTGATTAAAAAAAATATAAAATGATAGAACTTAAAGGAAAAACAGTATTACTAACAGGTGCAAGCAAAGGAATAGGGTTTGAATTATCTAAACAATTAGACGCAGAAGGCGCGAAACTTATTCTTGTGGGTAGAAACTTTGAAAATAAGAATTTTACTGAGAAACACAAATATATAGAAGCTGACTTAACTGTAAAAGAAGATATCTCAAGAATCGTCTCTACATTGAAAAATACTAAAATAGATATTTTGATAAATATGGCAGCTGTTGGAATTTACAAATCACTCGAAGAATTAACTTTTGCCGAATTCTTTTATTCTCAACAGCTAAATCTAATAGCACCGTTTTTACTGATCAAGGAAATGTTAAGCGATTTAAAGCAATCTGATATTGGATTAGTGCTTAATATAGGATCAGGTGCAGGAACTATACCATTTAAAAACAGGAGTGCATATTGTACGTCAAAATTTGGCCTAAGAGGATTATCTTTGTCTTTATCAGAAGAATTTGAAGGTAAAAAACCTAAATTTTGTTTAGTTACACTTGGCAGCACTTTAACTACATTTGCAAATAAATCAATAGACGAGCAAAAAATGCTAGTTGAAAATGGCAATGCAATATTCCCGGCAGATTATGTGGTAAAAGAATTAGTAAAAATTATAAAAGATGAAAATAGAAAAAATGAAATAGTTTTATATCCGGGCGACAGAGGATTTGGAAAATGGAAAAAACCATGAAATATCAGCTTATTGAAAAATTCAAAAACATCTGGTGGAAATCATTAGAGTATCAAGATTTCAGAAATGATAGGGGACACGCATTTATAGTTACGATCTATGCTCAACAGATATCTATTGATGAAAACTGTAACGCTGATATTGTTGTACCTTCAGCAATTTTGCATGATATCGGATGGAGTCAGCTCACCGAATACGAAAGAATGCTTATTTTTAACAAAAACAGCCCGAAAGAAGAACGCCTAAAAATAAGAATTAAACATCAAGATGAAAGTGTTCGATTAGCAAAGAATATTTTAATATCAGTGAACTACAAAACTGAGCATATACCTGAAATACTTGAAATAATTGAACAACATGACACAAGAGATGGTTTTATAAATAAAAACGAAGGTGCTATGAGGGATGCGGACAAGTTATGGAGATTTGACGATTATGGTTTTCTAAATGACAATCAAAATTCAAAAATAACTTTCAAAGATCATATTGAATCACTTCAAAATTACCTTGAAACTGATAAATTCTTTTATTTTAAATCTTCTCTTGAAAAAGCTTCAGATTTGTTGGCTGAGATAAAGTTAAAATATAAAGACTAAGCCATTCGTAAATAATACCGCTGCATTGTGCTTGATATAACGTTAGTTTTCTCAAGTCAGTACAAAAGTCAGCGCAGTACCTTTTTTACCAATTCTTCCGGTTCTGCCGATTCTATGGATATAATCGTTGTAGCTATTAGGCTCATCATAATTTATAACGTGTGTAATATTTGGGATATCTATACCTCGTGCGGCTACATCGGTCGCAACTAAAACGTTAATTCTGTCATTTCTAAAGCTGTCTAATACGCGTGAGCGTACATTCTGTGATTTGTCTCCATGCAATGAATCAACCCTTATTCCGCCCTTTTTTAAATGGTTAGAAATATCATCTGCGCCTCTTTTTGTTTCAGAAAATATTAGTACTTTTATGAAATCTTTGTTACTAACTAATTTTTGAAGCATTTGTATCTTCTCTAAGCTTGAGCTTACCTTTACAATATCCTGATCGATGCTCTTTAATGGCGAAATTTTATTTGCCTGGACCTTTATTGGGTTATTAAGCAACTCATTAGCGATAATTTCTTCTTTATATGACATTGTTGCTGAAAAAAATAAGGATTGTTTTTCAGAAGGAAGTTTCGCAATAATTTTTCTTATATCATCAACAAATCCCATTGCAAGCATTTGATCAACTTCATCGAGCACAACATTATTGAATTTTGACAAATCAATTGCTCGTCTTTTTTCTAAATCCATTAATCTTCCGGGTGTAGCAACAACAAACTGTGGATTCCTTTGCAATGCGCTCATTTGAGTTCTAATGCTTTGTCCGCCTATAACTAATGCAATACGTAATGGGGTATTAGTAGAAAAATGCATAAATTCGTTTTTTATCTGATTTGCCAGTTCTCTCGTAGGAGTCAATATCAACACTTTATTTCCCGGTTTCTTCAAAACTTTATCAATCATGGGTATTAAAAATGCTCCTGTTTTGCCTGATCCGGTGCTTGCTAATCCCAAAATGTCGCTCCCATTTAATATATCGCTAATTACTTTGTCTTGAATTTTTGTGGGAGAAGTATAGTTTCTGCCTAAAATGTTTTTATAAAGTGTGAAATGCAAACCAAATTCAGAAAAATTGTAGCTTGGCTTGTACTTTCCTTCTTCAACATTTTCTATAGCTTTTGAAATATACATTGAGTGCGCAATAGATTCTTTAAATCTATTTTTTTGTCGACTGCCTGATTTCCAACCGCCACCATAACCTCTGCGGGTACTTCTATAACTATCAGTAGACGAACGACGCCTATTCAAAGACCTTTTTTGTTTATACATATATTTTTATTTTTTTTGGCTAATGTCCTAAACGGACCGAAGAGTAAACTAATAGCTTAATAATGTTTCACTCGAATCAATAAAGTACAACAGCAGGGTGTATTATACCATACTTTTTAAAATAACGTATCTTTTATAATATTGAAGATTATCAAGTACACATGAGCTATAATCAATTACATATGAAAATGGATATAATAGAAACTACAACAAATGACGGATTAATATATAAAGGCATACTTACAACACCTGAAAAAAGCACCGACAAAATAATCTTACATATACATGGAATGAGCGGAGATATATATACTAATTCTTTTTATCCCTTTATGTACCAGCAATATCCTGAGTCCGGTATTTCATTTTTAGCTGTAGAACACAGAGGCACACATAGCATTACCCAATTTAATACTGTCGATGGAAAAGTTAAAAACATTGGTAATGCATATGAAATTTTTGAAGACTCCTCATTAGACATTGATGCATGGGTTAATAAAGTTATTAAGTTGGGTTACAAAGATATTTGGTTACAGGCACACAGTCTTGGACCATCAAAAGTAGCTTATTACGTAAACAATCATAAATATGAACAAATTAAAGGTCTGGTATGGTTAAGTCCATCCGATATGATTGGTTTAGTACAGGATCTCGAGGGGATTAAGGATCATAAATTACTTCTACCGGAAGCTGAAATGCTTGTTTCAAAAGGAAAAGGAAACGAAATTTTAAGCAGAGTGTTATGGGGAAGTATAAAATTTTCTGCAGCTACTTATCTTAATTTTTTTGGTAATAATGCAAAAACAGCAATATTTAACTATGATAATACTGAATTAGGATGGGATATTGTGAACAATATAGACTTACCGGTCATTGCCTTTACAGGTACTAAAGACGACGGTATAGTTCCGGTACTGGATGCATATAAGGCAATGGAAAAACTGCAAAAAGAACTAATAAAGTCACCTAGAAAAAAATTAGTTGTTTTTGATGGGGCGCAACATGATTTCGAGGGTTTTGGTCAAAATATAGTAAACGAAGTAATCAATTTTATAAAGGAAGATAAATGAAAACAGTAATAATAACAGGAGGGAGTGACGGATTGGGCTATGCTGTCGCGAGATTACTGGCTAAATCGCATAATGTTTATATATTAGCCAGAAATGAAAAAAAGTTAATAAAAATTGCCAAAGAATTAAACTGTAAATATAAATTATGCGATGTTACGAACTGGTCAAATATTGAATCTGTGATAGGTGAAATAAATCAGGAATCAAAGTCTATCGATATTCTGATAAATAACGCAGGCATTTGGATACAAGGCCAATTACAGGAAAATTCTTCGGAAAAAATAAAAGACGTTATAGAAATAAACACATTAGGAACAATATTAGTGTCAAAAGCAGTAGTTCCGGCTATGAAAAAGCAGAAATCCGGCATAATTTTAAATGTAATTTCTCAGGCAGGACTAACTGAAGTGACCCCCATATACTAGACAAAAGTGTTACCCTGTATTTGGTAACCTA
>CAZEHW010000177.1:0-7646 GCA_964511865.1 uncultured Hyphomicrobiales bacterium
TCTAACAGTTTGGAAGTGATGGTCAACACCGTGAACAGGAATAACTTCGTCGAATGTTTGATATTTTTTCGTTTCTATAACGTGCTTGTCGTGAATCGTAATAGTAGATGCTAATTTTTTTGGCAAAATCTCACTTGGTTTTTTTCCGACAAAATCTTCCGGTTTTAACCCAAAAGCATCGGCAGTAACGGGGTTTGCAATAAGATATTTTCCGTTTAGGTCCTTAATTGAAATCCAATCTTTTGCAGAGTTAATAAAGCTCTTGAACCTCATTTCAGCACTTTCGATTTCTCTTCTTAGCATAATTCTCTCAGTTATTTTATGCCAGGTAGCCAATATACTTTCAACTTCTCCTTTATTATTTCTTATTGCTGTTCTGTTAACTTCCCAATGAGTTTCATCGGGAGCAGGTGTTTTTCGTAATAGAGTATGACTAGTACCGGTTTTAAATATCTCATCAAAGGTTTTATCAAATTCATTATCATCACAACTGATTTCTTTTTCTTTCAATATTTCATAGCAATATTTTCCGGTTGCTTCTTCTTCGTTTAATCCCGCAAATTGATAAAATTTTCTGTTGGCTCTTTGGATTTTTTTATCCTTATCCATGACTACCATTAGATCTTCATTGCTGTCAAATATTTGTTGAAGAAATTTTCTTTCTATTTCAATCTCGTTTTCAAGTTTAGCTAATTCCTGAAGTTGCCAGTTTTGTTCAATTCTTGCATTGATAATATCCCAAAAAATGTGAGTGAAATTATGGTCAATGATTTTTATACCCGGTTTAATCGTTTTATATAATTCTTGTAAGATTTCATCCTGACCTGTCATTTCAATAATCATTTCAAGCTCAGGTATAGACAATGCTTCTTTCATATTTGTAAAGGTGTCCAATCCAATTTCTCGAGCATAAATCATTCCCAGAGCATCATGGTTAATATCCATGACACCGATAATATCAAGGTCAACTTCCTTCATAATAGGGTCGTTTAATAAACCTATCAGAGAGCGACATCCTTTACCAGCTCCGATTATTAATGTTTTCATTTGGAGTATTACCTCTAATTTTGAGAATTAAAAATCAATAAATATCTACGAATAAATTCAAATAAAATGTAATTTCGGAAAATAATTGAACATTTGCAATTTCTAAATAATAAAAGTTGTTGATATATGAATAATTTCATAGTAAGTTCGTTATATTAATATTAATAATTTAAATTATTTGAAATATGAAATATAGTACTTTAATAATATCATTGCTTTTATTGCTTAATATAAATGCGAGTGCTTCTGAGAGCTTTTTTAAGCCTCTTGCGGTTTATCAAAATGACAGTCTGTGGCATTTTGTTAACTATGAAGGAAATCAAATCTTTCCACCACAAAAACTACAAAATGTTTTTGGGTATAATGATGGCATGTATTGTGTATCAGCAATGGTCGACGGCAAAGAAAAATGGGGATACCTTGATTCTACAGGCAAGTTTGCTATAGCACCAAAATATGATAAGGCAATGCTATTCTCGGAAGGGTTTGCTGTTGTCTATGATTTTTCGTCCCGGCTTGGAAATCAAATTATGATATCTTTTATTGATAAAAACGGGAGCGTTATCAACAAAGATGATTTGGTTGATGCTTTGAGTTTTTCTGAAGGACTGGCTTTTGCTTATACAAGAGACGGCAAATCAGGATATATAAATAAAACAGGAGAATTCGTTATTGATTTAAAAGACCTCGTTGGTAACAGATTTAGCGAGGGTCTGTCGGTTGTTACAAATTATGATTTGAATGCAGGTTTTATTGACAACACAGGAAATGTTGTCATTCCTTTACAATATGAATCTGCAAAACAGTTTTCTGAAGGTTTTGCTCCTGTTAATAAAAACTCAAAATATAAATACATTAATTCTAATGGTGTAACTGTTATTGACGGTAATTATGATTACGCACATGATTTCAAAGAAGGCAGGGCTTTTATCGGAGATTTGTATCCAAAAAGCTTTATGACTCTTTGGGGTATAATTGATACCGGCGGAAATTTAATCAAAGATTATTCTTATATTGCTGTTTGGGATTTTAGTGAAGGAATGGCAGCCGTTAGAGATTCAGTTGCCTGGGGTTTTATAGATAAAGATGGGAAATATATTATTGAACCTGTTTACAGCTTCGCTTCGAGTTTTGTTGATGGTCTTGCCTGGGCTTCAAAAAAAGAAGAAGGAATCTTTGGGTATATAAATAAAAACATAGAATATATTATTAAATTTAATAAATTTGAAAAATTCATTGATTTGCGTTTAAATAAAAGAATGTATTAATTAGATTAAGAAATATGAAAAAAATTACTTTACTAACATTATTTATACTATCATGTTTTATTTTTAATTCCTGTTGGGAAGATACAAATTCTCCCAAGGATGGTTGTGAATACACAATAGACAGCCGTTTGGAGTTTTTATATGATTGTCCTCCCAATGTAGAAAGTTGTTATGAAGGTACTCTTGCTTTTGCTGAAAAAATGAAAGCGTTGGACAGACTGAATTACATAAGAGGTATACATGGATTACCTGAAGTTGGATATGACCCTTCTTATGATAAAGCCGTTCAAAAATCGGCATTAATCGCAGTTGCAAATGAAACATTAACACATTACCCTGAAACTAACTTTAAGTGTTATACTACCTTAGGAGACACTGCTTGTCAACAAAGTAATTTGCATGTATCTTATTACAGTTCGTTGAATCAGGTATGGAGTTCCGAAGCAAGTATTGACGGATGGATTAATGAACGTTATTCCTCAAGTATAGGTCACAGACGTTGGTTTCTAAGCCCATTTTTAAAAAATGTTTCTTTCGGTAGAGTTGACCGAATAAAATCTAATGGACAATATTGGGTTGGAACTACCATGAGGGTTTGGGATTCTGATGGTTCAACAGATGCTAATGTTGAGTTTATTGCCTGTCCGTATCATGAATATCCTCGTGGTGCTTTTGAAAAGGATTTAATTTTATCTTTCTCGGTTCTTATGAATAAGTCAAACTGGTGGTTGAATAATAAAGTCAATTTTTCATCGGCTTCGATTGTGATTACTGATGAAAGTCAAAATAATTATACTGTACAGAATATATATGACGACAATTTAAACTCCGGTTTACCAAACAATCTTCAGTGGACAGTTTCAGGACTTGATTACAATAAAAGATTTAATGTAAGCATAAGTAATGTAAATGTGAATGGTCAGATAAAAAATTATGAATACTGGTTCACAATTATAAATTAGTAGCCATAAGATTTTAAAAATACCGGCTTTTTTCTCCAATTTTCACGAACTTTAACAAAAAGCTCGAGAAATATTTCGTTGTCAAGATAATCCTCAATTTCTTTTCTGGATTTTTCTCCTATTTCTTTAATCTTTTTTCCACCGGCTCCAATTATAATCCCTTTTTGGGATTGTTTTTCAACAACAATATCAGCAGAAATAAACCATTTGCCATCATTCTTTTCTTTGAATTCGCTTATTACAACTTCTGTGGAATAAGGAATTTCTTTATGATAGCTTGTAAAAATGGTTTCACGGATTATCTCCGATACAAAAAATCGGACAGGTTGAGTGCTTAAAAATTCGGGGTCAAAATAAAATTCTCCATTAGGTAAATGGGTTCCAATACAATTTATTAATTCTTCAATATTATCATTTTTTAATGATGAGACAGGAATAACATCAGTAATATATTTAAAACCTGTTAATTCTTTAATCAAAGGTAAAATTATTTTTTTATCCGGAAGTAAATCAGTTTTATTTAGAACTACAATAATAGGTTTATCGAGGTTTTCAAGCTGTCTAAGAGTGTAATTATTAAAGTAATCTTCAAAATTTTTATAATTTTCCAAATCAATAAGTAACAGGACAATATCCGATTCTTTCATTGAAAGGTCAACATAATCCATCATTGCCTTATGAAGATTATGCATGGGTTTTAACAATCCCGGATTATCAATAAAAACAATTTGAGTGTTATCCTTTGTGTAAATTCCAAGTACTCTTTTTCTTGTGGTCTGAATTTTTGGAGTTACTATAGAAAGTTTTGTTCCTATAATAGAATTTAATAATGTTGACTTCCCTGCATTTGGTTTACCAACAATAGCAACGTATCCTGATTTTTTAATCATTTTTAAAGAATTTGTATGATAAACCGAAAAAATTATTTATGATTTTTGTTCTTCGGGTGAATTTTCTTCTTTTCTAAAAAGTTTCAATATTGCAAATGGAATCAATATACAATAACCTATTACTAATAATATGGGAGCGACAGTAATAGCCAATGGATTGTTCCATGTACTTTCAAGCAAAGCAGGTTCATCAGTTATACCGGTAGCCATAAGGATATAACCAAGGATGATAATAGCTAAACTTGCAGCTAAATAAATCATATTTTTTTTCTCAAGAGGAAAATTCCAAGAAATAGATTTTTTCTTGCTAATTCTTGCTGTATGCTTCATTGGCTGTTTAGCAACGTGAGCATCTTTTGAACTTTTGTCAACTTGTATTTTTTTTGTTTTTTTTGCCGTCATTTTCAATCCAAAAATTTCTATTTAAAATTTATAAACAATAAAATCAACACATTATTGTATTAATTAATTAGCAAAATTAATAAAATTATTTTAGATATGATGAAAATTTTCTTGAAACCTAAAATGCTTGGCTAAATATGAAGAAAAATAATGAAAGAATAAGCATCCTGACACTTGGATGCAGTAAAAATACAGTCGATTCAGAAAAGATGA
The DNA here is from genome assembly GCA_964511865.1 of uncultured Hyphomicrobiales bacterium. Taxonomy (GTDB): domain Bacteria; phylum Bacteroidota; class Ignavibacteria; order Kapaibacteriales; family UBA2268; genus ChocPot-Mid. The sequence continues at coordinate 4,783 of CAZEHW010000177.1, forward strand.
TGGGTAGTTTGATATCTGCAGGATTTAGTCTTTCAACAGATTACAACGATACCGATTATCTCATAATAAATACTTGCGGTTTTATTAAACCTGCAAAAGAAGAAAGCATTCAGGTAATTTTAGACTCTTTGGAGCATAAAAGAAAAAAGAAACTAAAAAAAGTTATTGTTACAGGATGCCTGGCTCAACGATATAAAGAAGAACTCGAGAAGCAGTTAACTGATGTGGATTTGTTTACAGGATTGAACTCAACTCAGGAAATTCTTCACTATTTAAAACCTAATTTTAAAAAAGAACTTATTGGAGAACGTATATTATTTACTCCAAAGCATTATGCATACCTGAAAATCTCGGAAGGATGCAATCATAAATGTTCTTTTTGTGCTATACCTTTGATAAGGGGGAAATATATTTCCAGACCTAAAAAAGATATAATTGAAGAAGCGAAAAATTTGGTGAAAAAAGGTGTTAAGGAGTTAAATATAATAGCACAAGACACGACATACTATGGTGTTGATATTCAAGGGAAATCTCAGTTAGCCGGATTACTAAATCATTTAAGTGACATTAAAGAACTCGAGTGGATTCGTTTGCTTTATACATATCCTCTGAATTTTCCCGCTGAAGTGTTAGATGTCATTAATGAAAGAGAGAACATTTGCAAATATATTGACATACCTTTGCAACATATATCATCAAATATATTAAAATCAATGAAGCGAAAAATGAGCTTTGAAGAAACATCTGATTTAATAGATCTGATTCGCAGTAGAATCAAAGATGTTGCTATTCGCAGTACATTCATTGTAGGGTATCCCGGAGAAACAAATAAAGATTTTCAAATGCTTTATAATTTTATCACCGATAAAAAGTTAGACAGAGTTGGAGTTTTTACATATTCTCAAGAAGATGATACGCCTGCTTTTAAGCTAGGAGACACGGTTCCTGAGAAAGTGAAAGATGAAAGAAGAGACATACTAATGGAAGCCCAAATGAAAATTTCTACAGAAAGAAATCAACATATGCTTGGAAAAGAATTGAAAGTTATTATTGATAATAAAGATGAGAATAATGTTTATTCGGGTAGAACTGAATATGATGCTCCTGATGTTGATAATGGTGTGATTATTAAAACTAATAAATTGAATCTGGAAGGAACATTTCAAAAAGTGAAAATCACAGACTTCAGTGAATACGATTTGATAGCTAAAATATAAAATGACCTGAGAAATTAACTTCACAGGTCATTTATAATCAATAAAAATCATTTTTTTATTTTACAGGAATGAATATGCTATCTTCAATTGGCTGATTCAATATATAATTATGAATTGTTTTTATAGAGTTCATAGGACTAACAGACTCTATAACTTTAGGAAATTTCACTCCGTCAATAATTACATACTCTTTGATAGTTTCAGTTATTGGTAAAGTGCCTGAACCTGTATCCTCAACTCTTTCAATTTTATTAATTAACATACTTTTTGCATCAAAATAATATGTAGAAGCAAAACCTTTAGGTGAAATTGCTTTCATTAAAATATTGTTACCCTGCTTCCCAAGAACCTTACAGGTATAACCCATTTCAAGAAGTCTGGCATCTTTAAAAAGTGTTGCATCATAAACAAATTTTTCGGATTCGTCTGAATCAATTTTTTCAAGTTGATTCATTTTTATCCAAACTTCTCCCCCATTTACCCAGACTTGCTGTCTAAAAACCGTCATATCAAAATCCATATATTTTATATCGGGTGATTTTTGATATTGAATTAAACTTCCATTCATAACACTTGAACCGGATGTCATTTCTACTTTTGCAGAGTCTATAACGGTTAGAATGTTATTTAAAGCATCATTGCCTCCAATAGCATTTATATATTTTGAGATTAACTCTTCAGGTGTCATAGAAATTGGATCTAGTTTAGCTTTTTCCCCGGACAATGGATTGAGATCCAAATCATAATCATAAATCTTACCAAATTGAGCTAATTTGCTTTTCACCTCAGGATTTCCAACTACTATTAAGTAACCCTTTGATGGATTCAAATACTGAGAAGCAATGTTTTTGACAGCGTATCCGGTTAATAGCATTATTTTAGCAGGATAAGTTTCAAGGTCATTGATTGGTTTACCATAATAATCAGCATTTTGGATTAGGGATCCAATGTAATCCATACTCTCAAAAGCCATTTTGTATGTGCCTGTCTGATAAGTTTTAACTCTCTGCAATTCTTCTTCCCCTGCTAAAACACGAGAAAGAGCAGTAATTTGTTCCAGCATTATAATCAATGCAGAATCGGTTACTTCACTTTTTACATCAGCGCCACAAACATAAGTTCCGGTAAATTTCTTTTGTGAAAGAGAACCAAAAGGTGTATATGTATAGGAATGTCCTTCCCTCAAAGTCTTGAATAATCTACCTGCAATCCCTCCGCTTATAATATTTGATGCAAGTCCAAGAATGTCATAATCTTTGTTTGTATACGACAGTCCCTTGGTAGCAAACATAATAGTAGACTGAACAGAACCGGGTCTTTCAACAAAATACACACCTAAGGGCAATGATTTCAAATTTGGAAGATTAATTGTAATATTATTATCTGATTTTTCCCAGTTTTTGAATCTTTTTTTGATTTCTTTTATAATTTCATCAGCTTGAACATCCCCAACAATTGATAGTGTCGAATTATTAGGAACAAAGTAATTTTTATAATAGTTTTTAATATCGGCAATCAAAATTTTATTTACAGAAATTTCTGTAGGGTCAAGTGCATAAGGATGCTCTTCTCCATAAATTACCTTTCTTGCTAACTTTGAAGCAACTGTTCTTGAATCCGTCTTTTCCTGCCTAATCGAAGCTAATA
>CAZEHW010000178.1:0-7630 GCA_964511865.1 uncultured Hyphomicrobiales bacterium
CAGGCAATGCAATTTTTACTATTTTCATTATATTTATAATTATTATTCAATTATACAAATTTAAAGAAATTGTACATTTTTTTGCATATTTAATTGGAATTGCTTAATATTGAGAAATTAATTTATTAATTGTATAAAGTTAAGTCATGAAAAAGCTCAAAATATTAGTCATCTCAGCAATTCTGTTCTTCTGTTTTTCTAATATTCTTCGTGCAGAGGAGTGGAGGGTGTTCAATAAAGATAATTCAGGATTACCATATAACAGTATTTATTGTATTGATATTGATTCGAAAAGTAATAAATGGATAGGGCTGAAAGATTCTGACAAGGGCGGTCTGGTTAAGTTTGATGATCGAAATTGGATGGTTTATAATCCTTCAAATTCTGAAATACCAATTTATGGTATCAAGTCTATTTGTGTTGATAAGAATGATATAGTTTGGGTAGCTCCTGGTAATAATGATATAATCTCATTTGACGGGACAAGTTGTGTGATTTATAATAAAATGAAAACTGGTCTTGATTTGACTTATGTATCAAGTATTAGTACTGATAGTAAAAATAGCAAATGGATATCTTCAGAATTGTTTGGGTTATTTAAGTTTAATGATACTAATTGGATTTCTTATACCGACTTAAATTCAGATTTACCTTGGAATGGAATTAATAGAATAACAATCGATAATAATGATGTAATCTGGATAGGGATGTTTGGACATGGTATTGCTAATTATGATGGAAAACGATGGAGTAAATTTGATTCATATCCATTAGAAGATTATAATTTTGAAATTAAAAGTATCGCAATTGATTCAAATAATATTAAGTGGATAGGAACCAAACGTGGTGGCTTAGTAAAATATGATGGAGTTGACTTTACTGTTTATAATAAATCTAATTCTTCCTTGCCGGATGATAGTATAAATAGCATCGCAGTTGATAAATTTGGGAACAAATGGATAGGCACATGCGGAGGTTTAGTAAAAATTGATAGTGTCAATTGGACTAAATACGATTTTGGCTCAGCAATTTTGAATTATATTTTCTGTATAGAAATAGATAAAAGTAATAACATATGGATTGGGACTTGGGGAGGGCTTGTCGTTTTCAACGAAGATAGTGTTATTCTGGATATTGACGATTTTCCAAAAACACAAAGGAATGAAACAAACCCATCAGTTTCTCCAAATCCCTTCTCTGAATCTACAACAATTCATTATTATCTCGACAAACCTGCTTTTGTCAGTATAAATATTTACGATTCTTTCGGGAATAAGATTGCAAATTCAATCTGGGAATTTCGAAGTGATGGTCAACAGCAGTTTGTTTTTGATGGCAGGAATTATCCGTCGGGATTGTATTTTTATACAATTCAAATCGGAGATAGGGTTGAGAGCGGGAAGATGGTTTTAATTAAATGAAAAATGAAAAATGAAAAATGAAAAATGAAAAATGAATAATGTAAAATGTAAAATGTAAAATGAAAACTTTTGGAAAGTTTTTAAATTATCTTAACTCAACAACACAGCTATTTTCGATAATACCTCGTTTATCTGTTTATCAGGTAATTTAGCTATGAATGTTGCTTCACGAACTCGCCAGTCGAGATTTTTTATCTGGTCGGACAAAATCACTCCCGCAATAGGAAACTTATCGGGTAACAGAACCTCAAACGGATAACCTTTTGTTTGTGATGTAACAGGACAAAACAAAGCTAAACCGACTTTCTCGTTGTATTCAACCGGAGTTAATACTAATGCAGGTCTTCTGCCGGATTGTTCGTGTCCTGATTGAGGATTAAAATTCAACCAAACCAAATCTCCACGTTGGGGAATGTATTTTTTCTTCATTACCAGACCTCGTTACCAATTGAATCACCGGTATCAATTTCATGGTGGATATTATTCTTATTCACCAATGAAAGCAAATCATTTAGTTTTAGCTTAGATTTCTTAAGAGGCAATATCTTGATATAGTCCTTTTCGAGACGGAGTTCAAGCAGCGAACCGTCGTTAATATTCAAATGCTCAGCCATGACCTTCGGTAGTCGAAGTCCAAGTGAATTACCCCATTTTTTTATTACAGCTTCCATAATTCATTATCCTTGTTTATACAATGTATATACAAAAATATAAAATTTAATAGAATAATCCAAACATTAATGAAATTATCTGATTTTATGTTCTGTTAAGTTGGTTGTTACAACCGGCTCCTCTTTCTGTCAGTTGTAACAAAGACAGAACGGTATAATGTAAATTATGTTTAGAGAATAAGGTTTGATTTTTTTTGAGTAAATTTGATATATAACTAAATTACATTTTCACAAAACATTTTTCAATTTGGTATTTTATAAATGGGATTATTTGATAAATTTAAAGAAAAAGTAAACCAGGCGATGCAATCCACGAGTGATGCACTTGGTTTTACTAAATTAAAGGAAGGTCTTGAAAAGACAAGAAGCTCGTTTTTGCATAACTTGCAAGGAATTCTTGGTATTGGAAGGAAGATTGACGAATCACTTTTACAGGAAATTGAAGACTTGTTGATTTCCGCAGATGTCGGTGTGCAAACAAGCGATTTTATCATAGATTCACTCAGGAAAAGAGTTAAAGAAGAAGGGCATGAAAATGCAGAGGATGTTTTCGATTTGCTGAAAGAAGAAATTCACGGAATTTTGCTTAAATCTCCCTCAGCTAATAATGACGCAAACTATTCGATAGATGAAAGCAACAAGCCGCATACAATTATGGTTGTCGGTGTGAACGGTGTCGGTAAAACGACAACGATCGGAAAACTGGCATTTAATTACAAAAATGCAGGAAAGCAGGTTTTAATAGGTGCGGCAGATACTTTTCGTGCCGCCGCAAATGAACAACTCGAAGTATGGGCAAAAAGAGCAAATGTACCGATAGTTCAGCAGGCACAGGGAGCAGACCCTGCCGCAGTTGCTTTCGATACATTGAAATCTGCACAATCAAAGGGTTTTGATGTTGTAATTATTGATACAGCGGGGAGATTGCACAATAAAGGAAACCTAATGGCTGAACTTTCTAAAATCAATCGTGTAATGAAAAAGCTTAAAGAATCTGCTCCTGATGATGTTTATTTGGTTTTGGATGCAACTACAGGTCAGAATGCTTTACAGCAGGCGAAGGAGTTTATGAAAGTAGCTGATATTTCGGGTATTGTGCTTACAAAGCTTGATGGTACTGCAAAAGGTGGAATTGTTCTTGCAATAGCTAACGAATTAAAAATCCCTGTAAGGTACATTGGCGTTGGAGAAAAGATAGATAATCTTCAGGTTTTTGACCCGGACTTTTTTGTTGAAGCGTTGTTTGGGAGTTGAAACTCCGGAAAAGGGAGAAGGGAGAAGGGAGGAAGTACTTTAAAATCAAATTAAAATTTGAAATTTCAAATTCTTAAAGATCAATGGAACTCTGTGTAACATTAAAAAATAAATTTCTATATAATATATAATTCGTGATGAAAGCAAAATCAATATTTATATGTCAGCAATGCGGTGCGAGGTCTGCACGATGGGTGGGGAAGTGTCCCAACTGCGGTGCATGGGATTCTTATACCGAAGAAGCTATTAGTGTCGGTCCGAAAAATATTGCAAAAATTCCATTAGGAAAGAACAAACCTGTACGCTTATCTGAGATTAATACAGATGGTGAATTCAGATTGGCAACTAAAATCAAGGAACTGGACAGGGTTTTAGGCGGTGGAATTATCCCCGGCTCATTAATATTGGTTGGTGGTGACCCCGGAATTGGTAAGTCAACATTAATGCTTCAAATGTGCACCGGACTTAAGCAATTTAATCCGTTTTATATCACTGGTGAAGAATCTTTACAGCAAATCAAATACCGCTCAAAACGAATCAGTGGAATACCAGATGACATATTGCTACTCGCAGAAACCAATATCGAACAAATAGATTATGCAATAAAATCATCAGATTGTAACATAGCAATAGTTGACTCAATTCAGTCCGTATATACAGAAAAAATCGAATCAACACCCGGTAGTGTCAGTCAGGTCAGGGAATGCACAGGACTGTTGATGCAAACAGCCAAGCAAACAGGAAAAGCGATTTTTATTATTGGTCACGTTACTAAAGAAGGTGTAATAGCAGGACCGAAAATACTTGAACACATGGTTGATACTGTGCTGATGTTCGAAGGCGAAAAGACTTATTCATACAGAATTCTGAGAGCAACAAAAAACAGATTTGGTTCGACAAATGAAATTGGTATATTTGAAATGTCCGAATCGGGATTAAAGCAAGTTTCAAACCCATCGGAACTATTTTTAGCTCAACGTCAGGAAGAAGATTCAGGTGTGGCTATTGTTGCCGCAATAGAAGGCACACGACCGATTTTACTTGAAGTGCAGGCATTGGTCAGTCCCTCTGGTTTTGCAGTTCCCCAAAGAACTGCAAATGGTGTTGATGTTCGCAGATTGAATATGATACTGGCTGTCCTTGAAAAACGTCTTGGTTTAAAGTTCAGGCAATATGATGTTTTCGTCAACATTGCAGGTGGTGTTTACATTAGCGACCCGGCGATTGATTTGGGTATAGCGGCTTCATTAGTAAGTTCCCTACGTGATAAACCTATAAATTCGAGAACTGTTTTAATCGGTGAAATTGGATTGACAGGTGAAGTACGTGCAGTATCTGCAATCGAGCAAAGAATCAAGGAAGCAGAAAAGCTTGGCTTCAATAAAATTATTTTTCCCAAACACAGTCATAAAAAATTACAGGGAAGCTTTAAAGTTGCAATGACTCCTGTTGAGAGAATCTCTTTGGCTTTATCTGATTTATTCTAAAAACATGGTACAATTATGAAATTTATAGACTACTCGAAAATATTAATTAAATCGGGAGACGGCGGACCCGGTCATATCAGCTTCAGGAGAGAAAAGTTTGTTCCTAAAGGCGGACCTGATGGTGGAAATGGCGGAAAAGGCGGAGATGTTGTCTTTTATACCGACAGGCACTTAACCACACTTCTTGATTTTAGATACAAGAAGAATTATATTGCAGATAATGGTGTTCAGGGTGGAAAAAAAAGATGTTCCGGTAAGGACGGGAAGAACATAATTATCAAAGTCCCTTGCGGTACTGTGATAAAAGATGCAAATACCGATGAAATAATTGCAGACCTGCATGAAGAAGGAATTAATTATACTTTAGCCGAAGGTGGCAAGGGTGGCAGAGGTAATGCAGAGTTTGCTACTCCGACAAATCAAACTCCCAGATATGCTCAGCCCGGTATTCCCGGAATTGAAATGGAAATAGTACTTGAGTTAAAATTAATTGCTGATGTAGGCATAGTTGGTTTCCCGAATGTGGGTAAATCAACATTAATCTCCGTAATATCCGATGCAAAACCAAAGATAGCCGATTATCCTTTTACAACTCTAGTTCCAAATCTTGGTATGGTCAGGGTTGCCGAAGGTCAGAGTTATGTTATTGCAGATATCCCGGGTTTAATCGAAGGAGCATCTGAAGGTAAGGGTTTAGGGCATCAATTCCTCCGGCATGTCGAAAGAACGAAAGTACTGTTGTTTATGATTGAATCAACAAGTGAAAATCCAAAAACAGATTTCAAAGTGCTTTTAAATGAATTGACTAAATACAATCCTGATATGAAGTACAAAAAGAAAATAATTTGCTTCAGCAAATCCGATTTGGTTGATGATGCGACTAAACAAAAGCTATTAAAAACAAAATTCACAGGAATAAAATCTACTCCTCTAATAATTTCAGCACCGATGATGGAAAACCTGGAAGAGCTGAAGTGGGAGATGTGGAAAGAAACGTCGTTACAGGACAATGAATAATGGGAAATTGATAATTGATGATTTCAGAAAATTTTGATTAATATGATTGAACTATAGTATGATAGAAAATTAGATATTGTGAAATATCATTTTTTATCGTATTTTGAAATGAAATATTCTTTAGAAGAAACAAAATTATGGCAATTACAAAACGAAATATTGATAGGGTAGTCGAAATAGCAAAAGATTATGGTGCTACACAAGTGATTTTATTTGGCAGCGCGCTCGATAATATTGATAATGCCAATGATATTGACATAGGTGTTTTAGGTATTCCAGATAATAAATTCCTGGAATTTGGAGGGACTTTAGATATTGAATTAGGAATTCCAGTAGATGTCATTCCTTTGAACCAAAAATCTCCATTCATTGATTATATCAGAAAAAAAGGACGATATATATATGATGCTTGAAGAATTTAATGAACTGATAAATATTGAGCTTGGATATTTGGATTTGACTAATCAATCAATATTTGAGTTGAGTTCGATTATGGAAATGAACAACCTGATGAATTTCAATTGGCAGCCATGTCAAAATTGCTAAGCGATATCTATAACGGGACTGAAAATATTCTTAAAAGAATTTGCAAATACATTGATATTCCTTTACCAAGTGGTGGATTTTATCACACTGAATTATTCTTATTATTTTGCAATCCGACAAAACAAAACTGCCCTTTACTTTTCGATGACTTAATTTACAATGATTTTAAAGCACTACTTAAATTTAGACATTATGTAATTCATGGTTATGCTTTTCATTTGGAATGGAATATTATCCGTAATTCCGTTCAAAACATAGAACAGATGCTCAATCAATTTAAGAAAAACTTGTATAGCTTTCTTGAAGAATTAAAATAATATTTAATATTTGGTTCGATGCCGATGGATGCAAGCGATACATCAAGTGTATGCTCGAATTCACCGATTGAAGGTACATCATTCAAAATTATTTTTGTTTCCTCGATTCTTGAGAGCAAAGCACTATAATCAAGATAAGTCAGGTTTGCTCCTACAAAAAAATTATCTGCAACTTTGCCATCAAATGTCAAGCCAAATGTAGGTCCAAAACCACTACCCGATTCATACCCTGGTGAACAGCTTGGACAATCCGGTATTTTTTGGAAATCTGCTGAATGGGTGTTGCAATTCAGACTTCCGAATACTCCGAAAGTCATTTTAGAACTTGCTTCAGGTTCAGTGGAATGAACTGAAAAGATTGTTAAAATAAATATAAAAAAAAAGATGTAAATATTTTTCATTAATAATTCATTTTAGTATTTTGATTTCCAAATTAATCTGAAATTTTTATTATCAAAATAATAAACACTATCCCAATTAATGGTTGCAGCAAAAATAGTATTAAAACTTTCTCTATTAATAAATTGAAATTGAAAGGGTATTAATGTTCTTTGATTAATATCTACTATTCCTTTAAACCCGTTTATTTCAGCAATAATATTTTCATTTGTCATCCAACCATCAAAGCTGTCATATATTGCTGGCAATATAATTTTCCCATTTTGATCAATTAAACCATATTTCGAATCTTGGGTTATATAACCAATTATTGTCCTATTTGGTTGAATTAAAAAAACATTCTCACAAGTATAATTAAAATCAAGTATAATTTCGTCGTTATTATCTATTAATCCCCATTTGTTATTATATTTTGCCCAAGCAAATCTACCACTAAAAACACATAAACTATCATAGGATGTCCCATTTTTATAACCTTTAGTGTCAACAAATCCCCAATTTTTACCTGCTCTAACAAC
>CAZEHW010000179.1:0-7539 GCA_964511865.1 uncultured Hyphomicrobiales bacterium
TGAGAATTTAATAAAATTTTTATTATTTTTGTTATAATAAATTATAATAACTACGGTTTTTTGCCGGGTGATGAACTAATTTCGAAAGCGCATGAAGAATAAAACAACAATATCAATCATTGGATTTTTTATTGTCTATTTTTGCCTACTCAACCTATTAGTATATATTGAAAAACAATCGGCATCAAGTTCAATAAATAATCTTTGGGACTCCTTTTGGTATTCCGTGGTAACATTGGCTACCGTAGGTTATGGAGATATAATACCAAACACAATTGGTGGAAGAATAATCGGATTGGTGTTTGTTTTTGGCAGTATAACGGTATTGGGTGCTGTTATAGGAAAAGTTACTGATTTTATCGCTGATATGAGGGAGAGAAAAAAAATGGGATATAATGGAACGAAATTTGAAAACCATGTAGTAATTATCGGTATGAATTCTTTTGTCAAGCAGATAATTAAAACATTACTTGACGCAAACCAAAAAGTTGCAGTAGTAACCGATAACAAATCAGATGTTGATTTACTTTACGAAAGGTATGGCAATGAGAGATTTTTTGTATTATATTCGGATTTGGATGATTATGAGGCGTTAAAAAAGGTAAATATTGAAAAGTCAAAAATAGTTCATCCGGCATTAAATACTGATACTGAAGAATTGGTTATGATTTTAAATTTGAAAGACCATTATCCTGATTTAAAATTTATAGTGGTTTTGGAGGAAACAAATCTGAAAAACACATTTCATTCTGCGGGAGTAACTTATGTACTTTCAAAAAATGAGTTTGCTTCCAAGCTGATGGCAAGTTTTATTTTTGAACCGGCTGTTGCTGACCTTACAACTGATTTGATAACACCTAATATCAGCGTTAATAATATGGAAGAATTTGACATTGAACAATATCTTGTAACTGAACATAATATATTTCTTCAAAAAAACTGGGGTGAATTCTGCAATTCAATAAGGAGTAAATGCCGTTCGCTTCCTATTGGGATTAAAAAACAGGATGGAAGATTAATTAAAGTACCACCGGACGATTTGATAATCGAAAAAGGAGACTACGTAATATTCATTAACAATGCTCAGTCATCGAATTTCATCACAAATGATATTTTCAAAGTTGAGCAGGGTGAAGTTTGAGCTTTTAGCTCATTTGATTTTTTCAAATTTCAAAGTAAATGAATTAAACATTAATTAAAAAAAATTTGTGAGTTTTACCTTACTTTTTTAAATTGTGTGTAAATTATTACACACTTTTTGAAAAATGTGTGGGAATTTATATTTCAGTTTGGAACTGAAATGGTATTAGTATTGTTTTTATTAAATAGAGGTTCAATGTTAATAGCTTTACTATCTGGTTTAATTATTGGTTTTTTACTGGCAATACCACCGGGACCGGTAGCTATAACTACAATAAGACTAAGTCTTGAAAAAGGCATAAAGCACAGTTCCAGAGCGGCTTTAGGTGTTGGATTAATGGACTTTGTATATTGTTTAGCTATTATTTTTGCAACATCAGCAGTATTAACATTAATCCATAACTTCTTTGGAGATTACCCGTTATTATTCCTTGGATTTCAAATTTTAGTCGTAATCGGTTTGATTGTTTATGGAGTGATGAATATAAAATTAAAGGATAGAATTGTAAATCCTAAAGAGAACAAAGAGCCCAAACATTTCAAATATCTAGAAAAAATTTCACAAAGAGGACCTTTTTTACTTGGTATAGCCGTAGCTAATGCCAATATTGCTAATCCTTCATTTCTTGGAGCTTTAGCTTATGTTACAATTAATGTACAAAAATTTATTTTACCTGAGAACAGTGCTTTTCTAAATGTTATATTTGCATTTACTTTTGGTATAGGCAATTTCCTGTGGCTGTACTTAATATCGAGAATTCTTATACATTACAAAGATAGAATGTCCGATATAACAATTGCCAGGATTCATCAATTTACAGGATTCACACTTATAGGATTTGGAACTTTCCTCGGCTACAGGGTTATAACACTCACTCATTGGCAGGAAATTATAAGATTTGCTTTTGCATTTTAATATTGCTTTCAAAATTCTACCAAATTATTTTTAATACTATTTGATTATTTAAGGATAAAAATATATTTTTGAAGTTTAATTAGTTGACAGTTATCCTTTGATAGAAAAAGGATGATAATTAACGATTTTGAAATGAATAAGGAATTGTATTATGTTGATAGAATATGTACCCTTAATATTGATGGTAATAGTTGGCTTTGGCTTTGCCGTATTTTTTTTATTTGCGGCTGAATGGCTTGGTGCAAAACGTTCAACTAAAGAAAAACAGACAACATACGAAAGCGGCATGATTCCATTTGGCAATGCAAGAGAAAGGTTCTCTGTCAAATTTTATATGGTAGCCGTCAGTTTTATTGTTTTCGATATTGAAGTAGTGTTCCTGTATCCTTGGGCAACACAGCTAAACGAACTTGGTTTAACAGCATTTATTGCAGTAGTAGTTTTCATTGTAATTCTTTTTGCCGGATATTTTTACGAATTGATTAAGGGAGGTTTTAATTGGGATTAGTTGAAGCATTACAAAAAGAGAGTTTTATAACAACTACTTTTGAATCTGTTATTAAATTGGCTCAGAAAAATTCGATGTGGCCAATGCCTTTAGGTATCTCATGCTGTGGTATTGAGATGATGGGTGTTGCCGCACCAAGATTTGATATATCAAGATTTGGCTCCGAAGTATTCAGAATGACTCCCAGGCAATCCGATTTTCTTTTAGTAGCAGGAACGGTAACATATAAGATGGCATGGGTTGTAAGGAAGATTTATGACCAAATGCCTGACCCTAAGTGGGTGATGTCGATGGGAGTATGTGCTTCCACGGGTGGTATGTTCCGTAGTTACTCTGTGGTTCAGGGAATTGACCAGTTCCTTCCTGTTGATGTTTATGTTGCCGGATGTCCACCGAGACCTGAAGCAATATTAAAAGGTTTGATATTTTTACAGGAGAAGGTTTCAAAGTACAGACCTGCAATTTTAAACTTAGGCAAAGATGTTACTCCAACTCCAAAGCAGGAAAATTTTGATTCTAAACTGACAAAGATTATTATTTAGTGTGAAGTTTGAAAGTAAAAAAGTTTGAAAGTTGAAAGTTAATAAATATAAAAAAATGAAAGAGATTTTTGATTTTTTGTGGAAAAATATTGTAAAATAGTTATAAAACCCCGTAGTCTTTAGCTACGGGGTTTTTTCGTATAATAAACAAATTATAAATAAATATATAGATGAGGTTTACTATGAGTCCTGCTGATTTGCTACACAAAATAAAAGTTGATAAAGTTGATTTCATAAATTTACAGTTTTCCGATATGATGGGTATGGCGAAAAGCGTAACTATACCTGCACCTAAAATAAAAGATGCTCTCGAGTACGGATTATGGTTTGACGGGTCTTCTGTCGAAGGTTTTACGAGAATATTTGAGAGTGATATGTTGCTTAAACCTGATGTTAATACATATGCTGTAATTCCTTGGCTGGCAAAAAATGAGAGTAATATTGCCAGAATTATTTGCGATGTTTATATGCCGGACGGCGAACCTTATTCGGGTGACCCAAGAAATATTCTTAAAAAGGTTGTTAAAGAAGCCGAAGATATGGGTTTTAAATATTTTACCGGTCCTGAGCTTGAATTTTTCTTGTTTAAAATGGACAATGGAAGAATAAAAACATCAGCCAACAAAGTTGTCGAAACACATGATACAGGTCAATACTTTGATTTAGTTCTCGATTTGGGTTACGATATAAGAAGAGAGATGATGGAAGCATTGCAGGCAATGGATATTGAGGTTGAAACAAGCCATCATGAAGTTGCACCGGGACAGCATGAAATTGATTTTAAGTATGGCGATGCTGTTTCAACTGCAGACAGAGTAATGACATTTAAATACACACTTAAGGCAATTGCACAGAAGCATGGCATCCATGCTACATTTATGCCAAAACCAATAACGGGTATTAACGGAAGTGGCATGCATGTTCATCAGAGTTTGTTTTCACCGGATAGTAAAACAAATTTATTTTTTGATAGCAAGGATAAATATAATTTATCTCAAACAGCATATCAATTTATGGCAGGACAAATGCATCTTGTTAAGGCGATGTCAGCATTTTTGAATCCGATAGTTAATTCATATAAAAGACTTGTTCCGGGTTATGAAGCTTCTACTTACATTTGCTGGGCACAGAAGAACAGGTCAGCTTTAATCAGAGTGCCGAGATATTCACCCGGTAAGGAGACATCAACGAGATTTGAAATACGTAATCCTGACCCTGCGGCTAATCCATATCTTGCTTTTGCGGTTCTTTTAAAAGCCGGATTGGATGGAATCAAAAACAAAATGAATGTACCTCCACCGGTAGAAGAAGATGTATTTGAATTTGACGAGAAAATGTTAGAAAGCAGACATATTGAGTTTCTTCCGTATTCGCTTTGGAGAGCAATGAAAGCACTTGAAAATAATCCGGTAATATCGGGTGTCTTTGGTGATGATTTCATTCAAAAATATATCAATGCAAAAAGAAATGAATGGGATAATTTCAGGATTCAGGTAACTCAATGGGAGCTTGACAGGTATCTTGAGTTAATCTAGTTTAATAAGTTTTATGAGTTTACAACGTTCTGTCAGTTGTTACAACTGACAGGTTTCAACTGACAGAAAGAATCCTGTAAAATAAATGTATGACAGAAAGAAATATTTAGTACCTGAAGAATGGCTCTCGAAGCCAAGAATCGTTTGCGGACTGATGAGCGGCACATCTCTCGATGGAGTTGATGCCGCTCTGGTCAAATTTTGGGACTTCAAGGGAAAACATAAGTTTAAACTTTTACGTTTTCATTATTTACCATTCGAAAGCGATTTCAAAAAAACAATTTTAAATGTTATTAATAACAAAATTTCCATTTGTGAAGTATCAAATCTGAATTTTCAATTAGCAGAGTATTATACCAAAGCTATTGATTTGCTTCTTACAAAGAATAAAATTAAAAGAAGCAATGTTGATTTAATCGGGATGCACGGACAAACTGTCTGGCACGAACCTCCAAACAAAAACAAACTCTCAACTCAAAACTCTCAACTCTCAACTACTTTACAGCTTGGTTCTGCACCAGTTCTTTGTCATAATTTAAATATACCTGTTGTAGGTGATTTTCGTTCTGCCGATGTTGCTTTGGGAGGGCAAGGTGCTCCGCTTGTACCAATTTTTGATAAGGTATTTCTATCGGATAAAAGGAGAAATGTAATCGCACTTAATATTGGAGGGATTTCAAATATAACATACCTCCCAATTAATGGAGATATTATTGCTTTTGATACAGGACCGGGGAATGTGTTAATTGATACTTTTTCAAAAAAACTATTTGGTATTGATTATGATAATAATGGGTCGGTCGCAGTCTCTGGAAATTTTTCAGAATCTTTATTCAATTACCTGACAAAAATTAAATACATTAAAGAAAAACCTCCGAAATCAACAGGCAGGGAATTGTTTAATAATAAATTATCAGATAAGATAATCCAAATTATAAGGAAAAATATGTTACCCAAGAATGATGTAATTTTTACATTAACACTATATACTGCATGGAGCATAGCTCTAAATATCAGGTTATATGCCGACGAACAATCAAGAGTAGTTGTTTCGGGCGGAGGTGCAAGAAATTTGACTCTTATTAAACTATTAAAATTGGAATTGCCAAAAGCAGAAATAATGTGCAGTGATGATATTGGAATCAATTCTGATGCTAAAGAAGCAATATGTTTTGCTTATCTTGCATTTAGAAATATTGCAAATTTGCCGGGGAATATTAAAACGGTAACAGGTGCAGGAAAAGAAATTATTTTAGGAAGTTTGACTTTGCCATGAGCGAGATTCATTCAATATTGAGAAGTTCAGGAAAATATGTGAACTTCGGATTATTAATCCTCAGAGTTGGATTAGGAATAATGTTTGTAATGCACGGATTACCCAAAGTACAAGGTGGAATTGAGGTTTGGACAAGGGTTGGGAGTGCAGTGCAATATCTTGGCATCAATTCATTTTACATGATTTGGGGCTTGCTCGCATCAGTTTTGGAAGTTGGCGGAGGAATTTTACTTCTTGCAGGTTTATTATTTAAACCTACTGTAATATCTTTGATTGTTATAATGGCAGTAGCGGCAAATATGCACATATCATTAAATGAAGGGTTCCCCGGGGCATCACATGCAATTGAACTTGGGATTGTACTTTTAAGCTTACTAATCACCGGACCAGGAAAATACAGTATAGACAATTCCCTCTTTTCCGATGATGATGACGATGATTGATGTTTGACCTGATTAATAGAATGAAGATTAATAAAACATATTTTGAACTTAAAAATATGCCGGGCAAAATAATCTCGGGTGATATATACTTTCCGGAGCAAAAGCAAAATAAATTACCTTTGCTAATCATTAGCCACGGATTCAAAGGTTTCAAAAACTGGGGATTTTTTCCCTATATTTCTTCATCCTTTGCTAAGCTTGGATACATAACCATTTGTTATAACTTTTCAATGAACGGGAAACCAAAAGATGATTTAATGATAACAAATTTGGATGATTTTGCGAATAATACAGTTTCAAGTCAAACAGAAGATTTGCATTATCTTATAAATTCAGTTGTACAAAACTCGATTAAAGAATTTGATTTAATTCAGAAGCATTGGAACGGTACAATTAATTTGATGGGACATTCTTTAGGAGGAGGAATTTCGCTTTTAGTTTCAGTTATTGAACCCAAAATTTCTAAAATTGCTCTTTGGGCATCCATTGCTAAGTTTGACAGATATACTACAAGACAAAAAGATGAATGGAAACAAAAAGGATTCCTTGAATACACAAATCAAAAAACGAATCAGCTTTTGCGTATGAATATATCTTATCTTTTAGATGTTGAAAATAACAAGGAAAAATTCGATTTGCCCTCTGCAATTGCCAATCTCAAAATTCCAATCCTGATTGTTCACGGCAAACAAGATGTAACCATACCTTTGGCAGAAATACAAATGCTTATTGATGCCAATAGTATCATAAATGTAAAAATTATTGATAAAACAGGACATACTTTCGGAATTGAGCATCCTTTTACACGAACGACTACTGCTTTAGAAGAAGCAATAAATTCAACAATTGATTTTTTCCGATTGTGATTTGTATATTAATTCTTAATTTAGGCATAATAATTGCAGCAAATTTCTAATAACTTTATTTTTTTGAGGATTAAGTTGAAAAAAGGACTTGTTTTAATATTGTTAATATCGGCATTATCCGGTTGTGAACTGTGGGTTATCGGCGGCGGACCTAAAGAAAAAGTCATCGAAGTTAACCAGCAGTCATCTATTGGTGTGGTCTATCTTTTCAAGGCAGAGCTTGACAGTAACAATGTTAAAGGAGCTACCGAAGTGCTTGCACTGCCATCAGGCGACTTTTACCTTGCAATAGAAAAATATGAGTTGTTTGATG
>CAZEHW010000180.1:0-7502 GCA_964511865.1 uncultured Hyphomicrobiales bacterium
TCTGGTGTAACAATCAAAGCCGCATAATAAATAGTATCAGGTTCATCAATTTTTGCTTTTTGATTATTAATGTTAAACCGAATAAGTTCAACAGTAGCTTCTCCCGGTTTCAAAACCTTTTTTACATCCTGCCATGTCAAATCCTTAGTAGAATATGCCTTTTTAAAATCCTCTGAAATGCTCGAAAGTTGTTTTTCTATCTCATTAGCTTCATCGGCAACCGAATCGGCATCAATCCCTAATTTCTTTGCCTCAGTCGGATTTTGTATCAGCCACAGCCAATGATTCTTTGCAGATGTCCATTGATTTAGTAAAGTAATAATTTTTGGATTTTTACTCTCCCTTATTTTTCTTAATATTTTTTTGGTTGAACTCAAAATCAAACCTTTTGTAACAAGACAATTATCAAAAACTTTGGTAGATATTTCCGGTTGTTCCTTATAGTAAAGAGCAGCAAAACTTGTGAAATCTTCAAAACTACCCTTAACGGATGTCCAGTACTGTAGTTTCTCTTTTTCGCTTAAATACGGGAAAAATCTTTTAACCTGATTCAAATATTTTCCTAATGCTTCTAAAAAGAAAGGTTCAGCTTCTTTTAATCTCATCATTTTTTTATAGAGTAAAGCTATTCCCGATAAAGTTTTTGCATAATCAGGATGTTCTGTCCCCAATTTTTCCTTACGTATTGTAAGAGCTTCCATTAAAAGCTTTTCAGATTCCTTGTAATTCCCAATTTGAGTATAAAGTTCAGACAGGTTGAAAATTGTCCTTGCATAATTCGGATGCATTTCACCGGTTATATTCCTCCTGATTTCCTTAGCATCTAAAAACATTTTTTCAGCTTTATCATAGTATCCCATCTTTTTGTAAAGTTTTGCTAAATTGTCAAGAGTAGTAGCATAAAATGGATGTTCTTTCCCAAACTTATTTTCATATGAGTTTAATGTCTTTATATAAAGTGTATCTGCTTCCTGCAACTTCCCCATAGCATCATATAATAAGGCAAGGTTATTCTGAGTTGCCATAAATTCAGGATGGTCTTCCCCTTTCTTTATTAGCTGAATATCTAAAGCTTCCAAAAACAAAGGTTCAGCTTGCTCATATCTTCCCATTGAAAAATACAATAAAGCTAAATTACTTACACTTTTTGCATAATCAGGATTTTCTTTTCCAAAAATTTCCTCTCTCAGTTTTATGGCTTTTTTATAAATAATTTCTGCTTCATCATACCTTCCCATTAATTTATACAAATCGCCAAGATTATTATAACCGTTTGCAACATCAGGATGCTTTTCTCCTTTAATTCTTTTATTCAAATCAAGTGACCTCTTATACAAAATCTCTGCCTTAGCATACTTCCCCATCCTTCTGTACAATGCACCCAGGTTATGACATGTCTCAGCATATGAAAAACTTGTTGAGTCCCTGCTTAATTTCAATGACTTTTCGTACAATGGTTCGGCTAATGTGAATTTCCCTGTGTATTCATAGACAAGAGCCATATTATTTAATGTAAAAGCATATGCAGAATCTGTTACATTTACCATCCTTTCCTGAATGTTCTTAGCTTCCTTAATCACAGATTCCGATGAAATGTAGTTTCCTCTGAAATAATATGTTAATCCAAGATTATTCAAACTTCCACAATAATACTGACTCAATTCTCCATATACTGCTCTCGATACCGAACTATCGAGTTTTGCAATTTCCAATGTTTTATCCAAATCATTATTTAGATAATAAATATCTATCATTGTAAATAATACTTTTTCATTTTCTGCGCTATTAACTCCAAACTCTTTAATAGCTTCCTGCATTGATATTTCGCCCCATTCTAAAGCTCTTTTTAAATTTCCAATATTTAAATAATGAATTGTACTGTCATAGGAAATTCTCCAATCTGAAGAATGCAATTCTGTCATATAGCAAATAATAAAAAGTAAGATAACAAGAATCTTACTCCTTTTAGCAGCAAATTTATATTTTGTCTTATTTTTCGTCATCAGAATTATTATATTTCTTTTTGAAAACTTGAGAAAATGTAGGAATATGCTTATTAAATATCAATAAAACAACTACACCAATAGTAATACATGAGTCAGCTACATTGAAAACAGGCCAGTGTGTATAATAAATTCCAAATAGATCAATATCAGGAATATCAATTTGCATGAAATCAACAACTTTTCCATAGAATAAAGGAGCCTCTCCATATAAAATTCCATAAAAAACTCTGTCAATTAAATTACCAACAGCACCAGCCAATATTAATGATATTCCTAGTTTAAGAAACTTTGAGTATTCAGAAACCTTGTGCAAATAATATACTAAAAAGCATGAAGCTAAAATAGAAAACATACTTAGAATAATTTTTGCAGGTCCAAAGCTTATACCAAAAGCCATTCCGGCATTTTCAACATAAGTAATTTTAACAAAATCATCAATTATTTTATAGCTTTCGCCTAATTGAAAACCATTTAATGATATACCAAAAAGGTTTATTCCTTTCACTAATATTTTAGTCACTTGGTCAAAAAAGACTAATATCAATGATATTAAATAATAAAACCATGTGTGTTTTTCAATTTTCATAATATTATTATATTAAAAAAGGCTGCCAGTTCATATCGGAATTTTATAAACCAATAATCTCTTTTAATGCAGCCAATTCAAAAATTAAAATTCTATTCAACATTCTTTAACGGTTCAATCCTGTCAATACCATCATCAGGACATCTCTTCTGTATCTTATATGATGCCGATAATGTCGTGATTGGAACAGCTAATAATCTTTCCTTCGCAATTAAACACCCGCAAACCCTGCAGATACCGAAAGTCTTATCTTTGATTCTGCCTAAAGCTTCATCAAGCTTCTTAATATATTCATTAATTCTTTGTATCTGAGCATAGGTTTTCTCCTTTTCAAATGCCTCACTACCCTGTTCAGCCATATGCATTGAGTATATCATACTTTCTTCAGCAAAATCATAATTAGTCAGATCATCAAGTCTTTCACGTAACATCCGTAATTCTTCAATGGCTTCTTTTCTCATGTCTGCGATTCTTTCGCTGAACATATGTAAATCCTCATCAGGATATCTGACCTTTGATTTTGGATGAATTTTAATTACATTTTCTTTCAGTTCAACTTCAATTTTCTTATTTTTTACTATTGATTTCTTTGCAGTAACATTTTGTTTAACCTCAACATCTGATTTTACTGGTTTTACGGTTTTCTTAACAACTGTTTTAGTAGCAGTTGTTTTTTTAGTATCCTTTGGAACTTTAGTATTTGTTGATTTTTTAGAAGAAGCTTTTCTTACCGGTGCTGTTTTTTTTGCAATACCTTTTACTGGAGTAACAGCTTTACCCGTTATTACGGTTTTTGTAGCTGACTTTTTAGTATTAGCTGTACCTGTAATTAAATTTTTTTCTTTCTTAACAGCAACAGGTTTCTTTGTTACAGCTTTTTTTGATACTACTTTCTTTGGAGATGTTGTTTTTGTAACAACTGTACCCGTAATTACAGTTTTCTTTTGAACTGTCTTTTTGGGAGCAGTAGCTTTTTTTTCTGAAACTTGTTTCTTAACTGTCTTAACCTTTGGTTTTACAGCTATGATTTTCTTTTTTACAACTTTCTTTTCTTCTTTTGCTATTTTCTTTTTCACCGGCATAGCTTTCTCCTTACTATATGTTTATACAAATTTTCATACTTTATCAATCCATAAAACTTTTTCCGTAATTACGGTTTAGAATAGATTGAAATATCAATTTAAAACAAAATAATTCTTTTTGAAATTTTTAACTATGGTAATAATACCATTAAATAATCAAATTTGCAAACAAAATTAATCAGTTTTCCGTAATTACGGTTTTTTATTTATTTTTATTAAAACTTTTCCAAAATCAAATACAACACTTTCTTCCGATATAAAATCTTCAATAATTCCCGTAATTACGGTTACATCAGTAGCGAGTGTTTCATTTTTAATATATTCTTTTAACTCAATTAGGGATTTTACAATTGAATCATCTCCATTTATCCTAATTTCAATCCTGTCAACTACCTCAAATCCTAATTGCTTCCTAAGGTTTTGAACTTTACTTACAAACTCTCTTGCAATTCCTTCTTTTAATAACTGTTCATCAATTTGTGTATCAAGTGCAACAGTTATATTATCCTCGGATGCTACAAGCCATCCTTCTATATCTTCACTTAAAATCTCGATATCTTCTAATTCTATCATCAATTCGGTTTCATCAATAAAAACAATTAACTTCCCATTCTTTTCAATTTCACAAATCTGTTCATGTGTTAGTGTCTTTATGGCATTTGCAACTTTTTGAGCAAGCTTCCCATATTTTTTACCCATAACCTTAAAATCAGGTTTAGCCGATTTCTGTACTATATTTGCTTCACCACTAACAAATTCTATATCTTTAATATTCAGCTCTTCCTTAATTATATCCTCAAAATATTGAATATCCCTCCTGTCTTCAGGATTAATTATTGGAATTAATATTCTTTTCAATGGCTGTCTTACTCGGATTTTTGACTTCTCTCTTAAAAATCTTGCAAGGGAAACTATTGTCTGGGCTAACTTCATTCTTCTTTCAAGTGCTGTATCAATCAATCCCTCCTCTGCTCTTACTAAATCACAAAGATGTATGGATTCCGGTTCATCTTCGTTTCTTAACATCTGGTATAGTTCCTCTGTTAAAAACGGTGCGGCTGATGCAGAAATATTCAATACACTCATCATTACAGTTCTTAATGTCTGATATGCTGATATTTTATCCTTATCCTTTTCCCCTTTCCAAAATCTCCTCCTGTTCCTTCTTATATACCAATTCGATAGTTCATAGATTACAAAACTTTGAATAGCTCTGTGTGCCTTCGTCAGTTCATAATCTTCCATTAATTCAGTATAATTCTTTACAAGTGTATTTGTCCTCGATATTATCCATCTGTCTATTTCCGGTCTTTCATTTATAGGCACTAATTCCTCAAGACCTGTAAACCCGTCTATATTCGCATAAAGCGAGAAAAATGCATAGGTATTTGTCAGTGATCTGAAGAAGTCCGATATGACCGTTCTGGCAATATCTTTCTCACTGAATAGTGTTGCTTTCCATGGTGGATTATTCACATACAAATACCACCTCACCGCATCTGCTCCATATCTTTCCATCACTTCAAAAGGGTCAACCATGTTCCCTTTTGACTTTGACATCTTTATTCCTTTATCGTCAAGTATCAGCTCATTCACTACTATATTCTTATATGCCTGCTTCCCAAACAATGCTGTTGATATATTATGCAAAGTATAAAACCATCCCCTTGTCTGGTCAATTCCTTCTGCTATAAAATCACCGGGGAAACTTTCATTGAACAATTCAACATTTTCAAATGGATAATGAAATTGTGCAAATGGCATCGCTCCTGAGTCAAACCACACATCAACTATTTCCGGTATCCTTCGATAAAGTTTACCCTCCTTTTCAAATACAACATTATCTACAAAAGGTCTGTGCAAATCAATTTCTAATCCCGTCATTTTCAATGGCTCTTTAGTGCCGTCTGGATGTAAATACAAACCCTTTTCCAGCTCCTCAATAGAACCTATAGCAAATGAATCTTTACCATCTTCAGATACCCAAATCGGTATAGGTGTTCCCCAAAATCTGTCTCTCGATAAATTCCAATCCTTAACATCTTCTAACCAATTTCCAAAACGTCCTTCACCTATTTCCGGAGGTTGCCAATTTATTTCCCTGTTCAATTTTGCCATTTCTTCCTTGTATTCAGGAGATCTTATAAACCAGGATTCCCTTGCGTAATAAATTACAGGATTTCCCGTTCTCCAGCAATGCGGATAATTGTGCAAATAATCATTCGAAGATTTATAAAGTTTGTCTGCTTTCTTCAAGAATATAATAATATCTTTATCAGCACCTTCCTCTGTGTGGTCAGGGTATGTGAAGTTCTTGATAGCCCTGCCGGCAAACTCTCCCATATCCTCCGTAAAATGCCCATTAGCAGTAACAGGTTGTTCCAAAGGCAAATTAAAAAGCTTTCTCATATTGAAGTCATCTTCACCAAATGCAGGAGCTATATGTACAACACCACTTCCATCTTCGGTTGATACAAAATCTCCGGATAAAACTGTTAACGCATTTGGAAATTTTCCTCTGTCAATAGGTCTGAATTTAAATATCTGTTCATAAACAGTTCCCAAAAGTTCTTTGCCTTTAAACTCTCCTAAAATACTGTATTCACCATCAAGAACATTCAATCTATCTTTTGCTAAAATTAAATTATCAACTAGTTCTTCTTCTCCCGTAATTACGGCTTTAATTTTCCTTCGGTTTTCAACCAAAACATAATCGTAATCCTCTCCTATTGCCAAAGCAACATTAGCTAACAATGTCCAAGGCGTAGTTGTCCAAACAAGTATAGAAGCACCAATAATTGTAGGCATAGCTGAAGAAGCTGATGAAATCACTTTTAGTTTTATATAACAATTTGGATCCCTAACCTCCTTATAACCACCCGGCAATGCCAGTTCATGTGAACTCAATGGAGTTTCGATTGTTGGTGATTGTGGAACAACTTTAAAATCTTTATATATTAATCCTTTATCATAAAATTGCTTCAAAGCCCACCAAACTGATTCCACATAATCATTTGTGCAAGTAATATAAGCTTTATCAAGGTCAATCCAATATCCCATTCGTCGTGTCAGATATCGCCACCCCATGTCCATCTCGATATTACGATATACAAATTCTTTACATTTTTTATTGAAATTTCCAATACCAAAAGCAATTACTTCATCTTTGTTGTTCAATCCCAGCTCTTTTTCAACAGCAATTTCAACAGGTAAGCCATGAGTATCCCAACCTGCCTGGCGTCTCACAAAATGACCGGTCATCGTTTTATACCTGCAAACTGTATCTTTTATAGTACGAGCCATAAGGTGATGTATACCCGGCTTCCCATTAACAGTAGGCGGTCCCTCAAAGAATGAATAAATAGGTTTACCATCCCTCAGTTCTAAGGATTTTTCAAATATTTTGTTCTGTTCCCAATATTCCAGAACTTTATGTTCAAGAAGTGGATACGACAACTTCTCGGGTAAAGGTTTATACATAATCTTATTTAATCAAAACTAATTATTATTTTATTTAAAAATATCAAGCAACAATTATAAGGTTTTTTTCAATAATAAAAAAATATTTCGTTTACATATTCTTATAATTGAAACAAAAAAACTAATAATACGTATTTATTTAATATTATTTTAATGAAAATTATTAAACTATTTTTCTTAAATTAGTTTTTTAAGGAAAATTATTTCAAATTAATCAAGGATATATAATGTTTAAAAAAATTATTTCTACTGCATTAATTTTTGTTGTTTATTTAACAGTATCAATAAATTTAAATGCACAAACTGAGGTTAAGTACAAAAACTTAAGTGAAGAAATTCCATTTAATC
>CAZEHW010000181.1:0-7489 GCA_964511865.1 uncultured Hyphomicrobiales bacterium
TCTCAGGATGATGCTATTGATCATAATGCTTGTACAAATTCCATTATTTCAGGGAATATTCTTATTAATCCAAAGGATAAGGGAATATCCATTGGACATGACCAACTTGGATATTGTAAAAATATTTTATTGGAAAACAATCTCATTATTGATGCTGCGATTGGTATGGAACTAAAAGACAGTTCTACAGTCAGGATTTTAAATAATACAATATTTAATTCACCAATTGGTATTCATTGTTTTGAAAAAGTCGCTTATACTGGTGGAGCTATTGTAGAAGCCATAAATACGATAATTTATAATAGTCAAACGAGCGTATTATTAGATAGCAAATCAAAATTATCAATAAAATATTCATTATCGAATAATGAATTGTTAGATGGTGATGGAAATATTTTTTCTGAACCATTATTTAGTGATACTGCAAATCAAAACTATCATTTAACACAATATTCACCTTGTATCGATTCCGGTGATCCTGATAGTCCTTTGGACCCTGATGGTTCAAGAGCAGATATTGGTGCTTTTTGGTTCAATCACAAAATGGAAAAAATTGTAATTAATGAAATTAATTATAATTCCTCCAATCAACATGATTCAGGTGATTGGTTAGAATTATTGAATATTGATAATAGTGATGTTGATTTAAGTTTCTGGAAAATAATTGTTGGTGATACATCATTTACTTTCTTGTTTCCAGTTGGTTATATTTTAAAAGAAAATGATTACCTCGTTTTATCAAACGATTCAATTAAGTTAAAAAACGTGTTTAAAAAAGATTTTACTATTATAGAGGACTTGATATTTTCTTTATCAAACAATGGTGATTTAATACGTTTATATAATGCTTCAGGTGAATTGATTGATTCGGTTAAATATGATGTTACGTATCCATGGACAGAGGAAGCTAATGGTTTGGGAGCTAGTTTGGAGTTGTTCAATCCACTACTGGATAATACTTTGGCAGAAAGTTGGACTTCATCCACAGGTAACGGTTCTCCCGGGGAGAGAAATAGCATATTTGTCAATGTTGAGAAAAACTATAATAATCAGGATTTGCTTGAATTTTCTTCTATCTATCCCAATCCTGCTTCCAACTATTTAATAATTACTTTTAATATGAGTTCTAATGAAAAGTTCATGGTTGAATTTTTCAATATTGATGGAAAAAAAGTTCAATGTCCTTATGAGTCAATTTCCATAAATGATAATGAAATTTTATTACTGACTGATACCGGAGATTTATCCAATGGAAAATATTTTGTGAAGTTGTACGCCGGCAATAAATCAATAACTAATTATTTTGTCGTTTCAAGATAAGTTTTGTTAATTTCAATTTATTTCTTATTTTGCTTGTTATTATTTTTATAAAGTTTAATAATTAAAGGCACTGAATGTAAATTTTGACTGGTTTGTTATCTTAAATATTTGTTAAGTCGAATTATTAGGTGTTTTTAATTATGATGAATAAGCTTCTTAAAATATCAGTTTTTGCTGTCTTTCTTGTATGTGCTTCCATTTCTAATGCAGAAGTCAAGGAATATTATATCACTTGCAATCCGGATGATTTCAAAGCAATTTATAATGATCCATTACCCGATACCTATATACCAATAACTCTTACTCTTAACGGTATTACATGGGAAAATGTAAGAATGAGAATTCGGGGAGATGATACGAGGAGTTTACCGAAAAAATCTTTAAAAATTAAATTTGACGGAGAAGTATTTGAAAACGGGAGAGACGTTATAAACTTTAATGCTGAGTACGAAGAACCTTCTTACTTAAGCCAGTATCTCGCATCTCTTACTTTCAGAAAAATTGGATATCCTTGCTTCGAAGCTGAACATGCGAGACTATATCTTAATGGCAGTTATTTAGGATTATATTTAAGAATAGAAAATGTTGATGCCGCTTTTTTAGAATCAAGTGGATTGGACCCAACCGGAAATCTTTACAAGGCAACCGAAGATGACGCCTCTTTAAGTATTTACGACGATGTAAATACTCTCTGGGAGAAAAAAACAAATGAGTATTCAGGAAAGGAAGACCTGCAGCAATTAATTGACAGCTTGTTTTATGTGCCGGATGAAGACTACTATGAATTTACAAAAAGAACATTCGATTATGATAAAATGATTGATATTTTTGCTGTCAATATATTAATTGCAAATGGCAGTACTTACTATCATAATTATTTCATGTACCACGATATTTTTAACACCGGTAAATGGATGATGCTCCCTTGGGATATGGACAAAACTTTTGGAATGTATGGTTACACATACCCTTATCAACGTAGTTCATCCTATTCTTCACCCGACAATCCTTTTTATGAAAGAGCAATAATTTGCGAACCTATTTTTAATGATATCAGGAACAGAATTACTGAATTAAAAGATGACTTTTTTAATAATGCCTTTTTTAATCCCATTATTGATAGTTTACAAATTGAATTAAGTGAGTCTGTTGAACAGGACACGACAGACGATATTGTTGATTTGGATAAATGGCTCTACAATCTTGGAAGTCCCAAAGGTTTTGTTAGTGAAAGATATAGACGTCTTCAATATCAGTTTGACAATTGGCCCCGTAGTTTCAAAGTTGAACCAACTTTGGGCTACTACTCAGATTCTGTAAAGTTTACTTGGCATCCATCTTATCACCCGTCAAACAGACAAATAACTTACGACTTTTATTTTGGTTCCGGCGAATTTCTTGATGATACAAGCCGTACTACCATTGTTAGTAATTTAACCGATACTTTTTTTGTAAAAACTGACCTGCCGACTGAAGGTAAGTATTATTGGAAAGTTACTGCATGTGACGGTTCTGAATGTGTTGATGGTTTTAATTATCCCAATCCTATTAAAATCAAAAATGCCAACATTTTACCATGTACCATAACTTCTGATATGACTCTGACTAAAGAAAATTCTCCTTATTATGTAAACTGTGATATTGAAGTTCAATCAACAGCTAATGTTTTAATTAATGCGGGTGTTGAAGTTATTTTCAAGGGTAATTACCGGGTATTGGTTCGTGGAAGTCTTCAAGTAAACGGAACAAAAAAAGAACCTGTTAGTTTCCATCCTGACCAATTCACTGAAAAATGGGATAATCTTTATTTTCACTATGCAACAAGTAAGTGCATTTTAAAAAACATGAACGTACATAACGGGTGTTTGTATTCTCAAAATTCTATTCTGGAATTTGATTCATTAACACTCAATTTTGATTATCAAGATACAGCATATGCATTTCCCTTAATGTATTTTGATTTAACTCAAGCCAATATGTATAATTCAAATATTAAGGGCAATGGCTTTAGGGAAGGAATTATTATTTTAGGTGCTGATGATTGTGTTGTTAAAAATAATATCTTTTACAATGTTCCTGATGCAATCGAGTTTGTAGCATCGGATAATGGGATTATAGAGAATAACTTTATCAATTATTCAACTGATGATTGTATCGACATTAATGCAAGCAATAATATTTTGGTTAAAGGAAATTATTTGCGGGATGCTGTTGATAAAGGTATATCAATAGGTAATGAAAACTGGGGTCATCCCTCATTTAATATTATTTTAGAAAATAACATTATTACTGAATGTAATTCAGGTATTGTTGTTAAAGATAGTTCTTCAGTCTTTGCAAAAAACAATACTCTCTACGGAAATGATGTTGCTTTCCAATGTTATGAAAAAAGAGAAAATCAAGGTGGCGGAAGATTAGAAGTTGAGAATACAATTATTGCTAATTCAGATTCATTAGTTTATTTAGATTCAAAATCTACAGCTCAATTTTCTTTCTCTTTATCTGATAAAATATTAATTGATGGTGATAACAACATATTATCTGACCCTATGTTGGTTGATCCTGTTCATTTTGATTTCCGTTTATTACCCGGTTCTCCTTGCATTGATGCAGGTGATCCGACAAGCCCTTTAGACCCTGATGGTTCAAGAGCGGACATTGGTGCAATTCCTTTTGGATTAATTAATGCTCAGCCAAAAATTGTAATAAATGAAATTAATTATAACTCATCCAACGATTTCGATTCCGGAGACTGGGTCGAATTTTACAATGCAGACAACGATGATATTGATATGTCGGGCTGGGTTTTTATGGACAATGATATTACACATAAATATATTTTTCCTGATAATTTTATTTTGAAAAAAGATTCCTATGTTGTCCTCTGCAGACATCTTGACCTCTTTTCAAATATCTATCCGGATATTAAAAATATTCTTGGTGAAATTGATTATGGTTTAAGCAGTAATGGAGAATTAATCAGGTTGTTCGATAGAAATCTCATACTTATTGATTCGGTTATTTATGGAATTACAACTCCATGGTCTTCAGAACCAAACGGAACAGGTAAAACACTGGAATTAATCTCTACAGATTTGGACAATACACTGCCTCAAAGCTGGAGAGCTTCAGAAAAAAATGGTACTCCCGGCAGAAAAAATGGAACGGATACTTTAATTCCCTGGGATACAAAATTAATTTTCTTTCAATGTAATCCTAATCCTTTTGATGATAAAGCCGTTATAACTGTACGCTCAAAAATTAAATCCAATGCAAATATAAAGATTTATAATATTTTCGGAGGATTGGTCGCTCATGTTTTCGAAGGATATCTTGAGGAAGGTATTAACGAATTTCCGGTTAATCTCAATCATTTTCCAAGTGGCATTTACTATTGCAACTTAAATGTAAATGGTGAAAGTTCAACGTTAATATTATCATACATTAGATAATAACTTATTATTGATTAAGTCAGTAAAGATTCAAAAGATAAGTGATTAAAGATAAACAATCTTTATCCTTACAAATTTAAACTTTACAAACTTTATAAACTTTTTACTGAATTATTATTAACCTTTTTTAATCTGATTATAAGCTTTTTGGTTGTTTAATCGGTTTTTCTTTTGTAATTTTAAAATTTATTATTTAGAAGATAGTTTAATTTTTAATAATTATATAGAAAAACGGATAGTGTATGCACGAGCTAATTAAATTTGTACCGTTAATTCCATTAATTGGCTTTTTAATAGTCGGATTATTCGGCAAATATTTAAAGAAAGAAGCTATTATCGGCAGTATTACTTCGGGTGCTGTTGGCATTTCTTTTATTTTGTCGCTAATCATCTTCATTGATATGGCAGGGAACTCACCGGACAGCCCTCATATCGTACCTGTTTTTACATGGATTCAGGCAGGTGATCTCAGCGTCAACATCTCATATCAGGCAGACCAGCTTTCTATTTTGTTCTCTCTGATTATAACAGGTGTCGGCTTTTTAATACATGTTTATTCAATCGGATATATGCACGGCGACAGAAGCTTCTATCGCTTCTTTGCCTATATGAACCTGTTTATATTCATGATGCTGAACCTTGTATTGTCGAGCAATTACCTTTTGACATTTCTTGGTTGGGAAGGTGTAGGTCTTTGCTCATATCTGCTTATTGGCTTTTGGTATGATAAAAAGTTTGATGGAGTTAGAATTACATGGACAGGAGATGCCGCAAATAAAGCCTTTATCGTAAATCGAATCGGTGACTTCGGATTTTTAATTGCCATGTTTTTGATATTCCTCAACTTCAATACTTTAGAGTATTCACAAGTAATGGATTCTGCCTCAAGCTCATCAAATATATATTATGGTACTGGTTTGATGACGGCAATCACTTTACTAATGTTTCTGGGATGTACAGGTAAATCTGCACAAATACCTCTTGCAGTTTGGCTCCCTGATGCTATGGCAGGTCCAACTCCTGTATCTGCATTAATACATGCCGCAACTATGGTAACAGCAGGCATATTCCTAATAGCAAGAAATTCTGTTCTTTTTGCTTTAGCTCCGGTTTCTATGGAAATTGTTATGATAGTAGGAATACTGACAGCATTTACTGCGGCTTCTATAGGTATCGTTCAAAATGACTTCAAAAAAGTTTTGGCATATTCCACTGTCAGTCAATTGGGCTTTATGTTTGCCGCATTGGGTGCAGGTGCTTTCACTGCAGGTGTGTTTCACGTGATGACACACGCATTTTTCAAAGGACTTCTCTTTCTTGTGGCTGGTGCGGTTATCCACGGAATGCACGACGAACAAAATATAAAGAAAATGGGTGGTTTGAGCCATCACATGCCCACAACATATAAAACATTTTTTGTTGCCACGTTGGCAATTGCAGGCATTCCCTTGTTCAGCGGTTTCTTCTCAAAAGATGAAATATTATGGCTGACATTTTCCAACGGTCGTTGGTTTGCGTGGTTAGTATTGGCTTGTGCGGCATTCTTCACTGCATTCTATATGTTCAGATTATTGAAACTGGTATTTCATGGAAAAGAAAGATTCGACCATCA
This sequence comes from uncultured Hyphomicrobiales bacterium, assembly GCA_964511865.1. Taxonomy (GTDB): domain Bacteria; phylum Bacteroidota; class Ignavibacteria; order Kapaibacteriales; family UBA2268; genus ChocPot-Mid. The sequence goes on from CAZEHW010000181.1 coordinate 6,385, forward strand.
CAAAGTTCATCCGCATGAAGCACCAAAGACTATGCTTTTTGCACTTGTTACGCTTGCAGTCCTGTCTGCATTTGGTGGTTTCCTTGGTATCCCCGAAGCTTTGGGTAGCTGGTTTTCCGGTCATCCAAATATGATTCACAACTGGTTGCTTCCCGTCTTTTCTGATGCAGAGCAAATCATTGTCAGATACTCACCCGTTCATGCACATCCTGCTCACATCGTTGAGTATCTGTTTATGCTTATTTCGATAGCTATAGCGGTTGGTGCCATCTTGCTTGCCAAGAAATTTTATGATGATGAAGAATGGACTGTCCCGAGAATGCTTGCAAAGAAATTCACCGGAATATATAAACTTTTATGGAATAAATATTACCTTGATAACTTTTACTTTAGCGTAGTTATTGACCCTCTTGTAACTACATCAAGAGATCTTTTGTGGAGAGTTTTTGATGTAAAAATAATTGACGGCATCGTCAATGGATTAGCTGAAGTTACAACATCAAGTGGCGAACTTGTCAGGAAAATTCAGAACGGAATAGTACAAAACTATGCAACTATGATGATTGGCGGTATTGTTGTGATTTTAGCCTGGCTTATAATTAGTTTATAAAGTTCGTAAAGTTGAAAATTGAAAATTTATTGGTCATCCTGAGCTTGTCGAAGGATGAATACTGTAAAAAGTTTAAAAAAATTGAAAATTAGAAATAAATGTATGATTTTAAATATTAGATAAAATATGACAGCACTTTTATTGACATTATTTTTGCCTCTGGCAGGTTCGATTTTATTGTTATTTGTTAAAAAAGAACAAACTCAGCTAATAAAGGTTGGATCACTATCAATCTCGCTACTTTCCTTTATTGCAAGTATATTTCTTCTTTTAAATTTCGATCCTAACAACCCCGGATTCCAGTTTGTAATCAATCAAATCTGGGTGGAATCTTTTGATGCAGGCTTCAGAGTTGGTGTTGACGGTATGTCCATGTTGTTGCTTATGCTGACAACATTCTTATCTCCAATCACAATTCTATCCTCATTCTATTCCATTCACAAAAGGGATAAAGAATATTACGTGATGATGTTACTGCTCCAGTTCGGTATGACA